>CAYNTC010000030.1:0-13984 GCA_964399795.1 uncultured Pirellulales bacterium
TATCTTTGCAATAGAGACCGATGCTAAAGGGACGATTTATCTGGGAACCGGACCAGAGGGTAAAATCTATAGGCTGGACCCACTTGGCAAAAAGGCTGAACTCGTTTACGAGAGTACACGTGATAAAAACATATTATCGTTAGCCATAGCAGATGATGCCACGGTTTACGCCGGTACCGACAACCGTGGGTTGGTATACAAAATTGATCCGCGAATTAAAACAGCCAAAGTTCTATACGATAGCGACAATCCGGAGATTACAGCATTGTTACATGCAAGAGGTTTGTCAAATAGCGATGGCGACCTGTATGCAGCGGCTACTTCTGCTAAAGCTGTTCAGATCGAGGCAAAGTTTGCCGAACAAATTCCTCTTGCTGGTCGGCCTGAGGTCTCATCAGAAAAACCGAATAGCACCGATGAAGGAGGGCGCAAGCTACAGATTGCAAATACAAGCCAACAAACTGATGATGATTCTTCTAAACGAAAGGTGCCGGTTAGTAAAGGAACCAAGCCGGATAAGGCCAGTCATATCTATAAGATAGACAAAGCTGGTTATGTCACAGATGTTTTCCATGAGACCGCGGTCTTCTTCTGCCTGGCTGCCGAACAAGATAAGCTCCTTGTCGGGACAGGAAACGATGCGCAACTTTTTAGCGTTGAGCCGGCTAAAGAGCGAGAGACAATTATCTACGAGGATAAGCAAGCGTCTCAGATAACGGCTGTGGCTGTCGCAGGCGACGACGTATATCTTGGCACGGCGAATCCTGCGAAGTTTATAAAGCTAAGTAAGACTTTCGCTTCTGAAGGAACCTACACATCTGACCTTATTGATGCTGGCCAACCTGCGAGGTGGGGCAAACTGCAAATTGAGGCTGAAGTTCCACAAGGATGCAAGGTTCTCGTGGCCTGCCGCAGCGGAAATGTAAAAGATGCAAATGATCCGAGTTTTTCCGACTGGACAGAGCCGGAGGAAGTGACCGAACCTGTGCAGTTGGGCTGTCCGCTCGGTCGATTCTGTCAGTATAAGCTCGTGCTGCAAAGTGAAGATGGCCAGAAAAGCCCCCTTATCAGAGAGATTGCCGTGGCCAGCACCGTGCCGAATTTGGCACCCAAGGTTGAATCTGTAGATGTCGACCGAATTCATGCGCCTGGTAAGACTGGGCTATTTAAGATCAGCTACAAGGCAAAAGATGACAACGACGATAACCTAATCTACACGATAGATTTTAGAAAGATTGATAGGACAAACTGGATAGAACTGGCCGACGAGCTTGAAACCGACAGCTTCGAATGGGATGGAAAGACCGTGGAGGACAGCCGATATGAAGTGAGAGTTACTGCAAGCGATGAACGAAGCAATACGTCCACAACTAAGCTAACCGGCAGCAGGATAAGCGATTCCGTTGTGGTCGACAACACGGGACCAGCTGTCAGCAAGTACAACCTTGAGAAATCCGACAAAAGCGTAACACTCAAGCTGCACGTTAGCGACAAGTTAAGTGCGATAGGCAAACTTGATTATACCATTGACAGCAACGCAGAATGGAAAGGCACTCTGCCGGAAGACTTCGTTTACGATACTACGGATGAGACTTTCACGGTCGTGACCGAGAGCTTAAAAGCTGGAGAGCACATGATTTCGATCCGAGTTGCTGACGATGTCGGTAATACAACGTATAAGACTTTTGATATATCTATTGAATAACCGTTGTGCGGTACATCGATTTTGAAAAGATCGTTGAAACGGTCGAATCACTTTGTATTGCAGCCAACTATGAGCTGTCTACCGATGTCTTGGCTGCTCTGCAGAGCGCTGCCCAGAAGGAATCTAATCCAAGGGCCGCAAAACTACTCAACCAACTTATAGAAAATGCCCAAATAGCAGCAGCCGAAAAAATACCTCTGTGTCAAGATACCGGGCTGACCGTGGTGTTTGTTGACCAGGGTGCGGATGTCGTTATAAAACCGCCTAATAACATGGGCCAGGCGACACTGTTCGACGCCATTAACATTAGTGTCAAAGCCGGCTACGAAAAAGGATTTCTGCGAAAGAGTGTTGTGACGGATCCTTTGAATAAGCGCGAGAACACCAAATCAAACACCCCTGCCATTATCCACTACCAGGTTGTGCCAGGGGATAAATTGAAGTTAACCGTCATGGCTAAAGGTGGTGGATGCGAAAACAAAAGTCAGTTTAAAATGTTCAGACCTACGGCAGAAAGAAGCGATGTAATTAACTGGATTGTTGATGTTGTTCAGTCTGCCGGGGCCGATGCCTGTCCACCATTTGTGATTGGCGTTGGAATAGGAGGCAATTTCGAGCTAAGCTGTTTGTTGAGTAAAAAGGCACTGTTGAGAGATCTGACCTCAAAACACAGCGACGTATATTACGCAAGACTCGAAGAAGAAACGCTGTCTAAGATAAATTCACTCGGCTTGGGGCCACAGGGCCTTGGCGGCGATACCACTGCTTTGGCTGTTCTTGTCGAGACTGCACCGTGTCACATAGCATCGCTGCCGGTAGCAGTCAATATCGAATGCCACAGTCACAGGCACAAGACAGCACTCATCTAAAAAGGGCTATAGAGAGAATAGGCAGTATTAATCAGGATCTGGAAGTGATCTCATCCACTCCGGCCACACAGGCAAAGTGCTGTTTAAATCATATTCTCGATTCCACTTATGCCTCCAGAGAGACTTTAATCTGACTCGCTGAATAGACCAATCCAAAAAGATGATATTAATTCCATAATCATGACGGTTAAGGCAGAATCGCTTCATATTGTTACTGAAAGAATGCTCCCATTGTCCTTCAAACTCCGGAGGTTCATCTGTGTAGTGCGGTGAGCCTCCGACCCACAGACAATCTGCAAATGCGGGTATGTAGCTGCCTCCAGGAACGTTCTTGGTCCTCCAGTTCATCGAGGTTGGGTGGCCCCACTGGGTATCCGTAGCCGGATTCGGATTGAAAAGGAACTCATTTATCCCATAGCTGCCTACGAAATCACCCCACTGCCAAGCCGTAAAAGTGCTACCCCAGTGCTCTGTGCCTGGGTCCTCATTTCTCTTAGCCATCGGGCAAAATCGCATTGCATCCTCTTTGTAGTAGGGCTTGGCAGGCTCCATCCACTCAAAATGGTCACTTTCCTCGCCTGACATGAAATACCCATTGTTGTCTTCTGCGTAGAAGTCCAAGACGAGAGCCCACTGTTTTAGATTTGACTGACAGACAACCGCCTTAGCTTGTTTTTTGACTCTGGCCATTGCGGGCATTAGTATCGACATCAATAGCACAATAATTGCGATTACGACCAGAAGTTCGATCAATGTAAAAGCCGAGTGTTTGCGCATATTCATTTGTGCGGTCCCTTTGGAAAAGCTACCGAAAAAGTCAAGCTGCAATTAGGGCCAGCTTGTCAGAAGCTGGCCCTGTATCTATCATTATCAGTATTCTTTGAGATGTTGCATCCAATCCGGCCAGACCGGCAGAGGATAATCTGTCTTGTATTGTTTATGCCACCTGAGCCTCCACAGCTCTTTCAGGCCGACCTTCCTGGCGGAAAAATCACAGAATGCGCTGTTTACAAATCCATTGTGGCGGTTGATACAGCAGCGTCTCATGTGGTTGGTGGGCTCCCACGGCATATCCTCAATCTCCGGTGGCTGATCCTCGTATATCGGCCAGAGGTCAAATCGCAGCGCATCAATAAACAAAGGGATTTCGTTTGCGTTCCTCACATGAGGTGTTCGCCAGTTGTCTTCGGTGCGCCGGCCGCCTTCGAAAATAGTGCCGGGCAGAGTACTGAGGACATAGCCATTTAGGCCGTAGCTGCCGGCAATACCTTTGCGACCATAACCGGGTTGTTCCTTGTCTATGCCCCAAGCTGAGAATGTGTTGAGTCTACCAGTAGCATTGCCATACTTGTCGAACAGTGGTTTTGTGGCTGTCGGACAGAACCATATTTTGAAGTTTTCCCAGTCTTTGTACTTGTCGTCGATCTGGGTTATCCAGTAGAAGCCTTCTGGCGGTTCTCCGCTGGGGAACTGGCCATCGTTTTCCTCCACGTACATGGCAAAGATAAGGTTCCACTGCTTAAGGTTGGCAATACACTTGACCGATTGAGCTTGCTTCTTAACCCTTTGCAGCGCCGGCATTAATATCGCCATCAGCAAGGCAATAATGGCTATAACTACGAGCAGTTCAATCAGAGTAAATGCTCTTTTTTTGTTCATAGTAAAACTCCTCGACTCACAATGCTCTTACATACCCATATAATGATGCGCCCTATCGGCTTACTGTTTTGTATATTATACCAATTAGCGTCCTACAATGCTATCACTAATAATTCGTTCCTGAGCAGCTTAATCAGAGATTATCGGCTTCTCTGAGCGTCGAAGCTAAGTGGATGCTCAGGGTATTCTCTAAATTTTCGGCAATTTTCCTTTCAGGCAACATTTGATTATTCGATTTTTAATTTCAGTTCTATAGTAGGCTCCGCAAATAAACTCCACACCCAACCATTACTGACGCCATCGTCAGTAGTTATAAGAGTCAGGAACCGATCCTCTTCGTGCAGATCAATATTGAGTCTGGCGGTTTTGGAGCTGTGGGTCATATCATAAAAATGTGCCCGGACGACGCCATCTACTAGAATCCAGAAATCAGCCTTGGCGGCCTCAGGAATCCACGTAATCTGGGAGACGCCGCATAACGAAGTGAATCGGACTAATTGGACGGCAGGCATAGCTGAGCGAATTCCATTCAGGTCAAAGGTAATACCGGCATTTGCGTGCATATTAATAGCCGGGTAACCCATGGTACCGTATACTTTCCCATCCAATTGACCCTGGAAGGTGTCTCCATCGCCTGTTTTCATCTTTGCACCATTATGAATACCGAGCCAATATTGACCCGTTGTGTCGGGGCATCGGTCGAAAACCAGACCTGTGGAGCTGATTATGACCTGCCCTTCGCTTCCATCAGGCGCAAAGACTCCATCTATAAAGGGGAATGCTGGTAACGGCATATATTGGCCTGTTGTTTGCCCATACCTGCCAACAGACGGCACAGGTATCAAAAAACCTGTGCTTGGATCAATTCCTTGGTCTATTTTGCCGGTGCCAAAACCGTTACCACCACCAACAATGTCAGCTAGGTCCAGTATTCTACCAGGGATACCGGTTCGCCTGTTTCTATCGGGTAGCTCGCGAACAAAAAGACCTGGATGGTCTGATACGTTTACGAGATGTATTTCTCCTACGGTGGTCGCCTTTGCTGCTTGTCCTCTAGTCAGATTCTTGGTCCTACCAGCAGAATGGCGACTGGCCCCTGAGGGGCTGGCTGGGCACATCATTTGAACTTGGCCCTGAAAAACATGGACTTCCGACTCATTGGCAGTTCCGACCATTACGCCAAACTCTGTGCCGAAATCCACTATATGAGAGGTGGGAGTTACAACTGTAAAACCGAATGCTTGTTTAGGAACTCTGGCTGTTATTGTTCCGTTCTCGAGATGAATGTTGTTTTGCGATACCAGCTCGAACTCGCAAGGCGCCTGAAGTATGACCTCACTACCACTGACGAAGTTGATTTGCGCAAAGCCCTCTGTTAAGTGAATCCGGCCTCGCCCCAGGTTCGTTTGCTGCAATTGGGGAGTCCATTGGGCATGGACAGAATCTACTACAGTTGCTATTACCGCTCGTTGGGCTCGTACATGAGCGATTGCTATCACAATCCCGAATGTCAATACTGAGCAGATAACCAGGGCTATTGCGACTCTTTTAGCAATGTGGGTAAAGCGATGTAGTTTTTCTGCAACGGCTTTGAAATCGATTGAGCGCTGTCTGTAGCGACGCTCAAGGCTCTGGCGTTCCTGCTCACGTTGTTGGGCAAGGAATTGCTCTAACTGTTGCTCAGCGTATTCTCTGATTATTCGTGGCCTGTCCTCAGAAGAACAGGAATCAAGCTTTAAAAGCAAAGGCTCGGCAAGCTTAGCCTTCTCGGCGTCGACATCCTCATCAGGATGGATAGGGTAGCGTCGTGAGCCTTCAGGCGTTTCTACATTGGCCGAAGCGAGCAATTGTGGTGACGTTGCCTGCTCTACTGAGCCAGCCATGTATCGCCGCAGATTGGCGCAGACTACCATGAATTCTACGTAATATTGTCTATTGACTGGGTCTTCTGCGAGCAAACTTCGCAATTTGGAAAGTTGCACAGCGTTGATGTTTCCATCCATCAACAGCGTCAGTAATCTGCCCAACTCGAATGAATGTTTTCTCTCGCTGGTCATAGCCAACCCTCCGGCGCCAACCGGCGGCGTACGCACCTTGTCAGCACATCATGTATACGAGCCATCGTCTTGTACATGCCGTGGATCGGCCGGCCCAGTTGCTGGGCAATGTCCTTGATAGTGTTACCATACTCGTATCGCAATCTAAGCAGTCGCTGGTCATGCTCGCTTAGCTTGGCCAAACATCGGCGTAGCGCATGCACCCGCTCACTGATTTGCCCGGAGACCTCTTCAGCCCGCGCAGAAATATCCTCGAGCATGGAAGAGCTAAATAGCACATGCTCACGACCTTTTTTGGCATAATAATTCAGTACTTTGTTATACGCAATTTGAGTAGCCCAAGAACCGAAGTTCTTTATGGGCCTTGTCTGCGTATATTTCGACCACATCACTTCACACGTATCCTGCAAGATATCGTCCGCTACATCCCAATCCGATACTAACGTGAGGATGTATGCGTAAATCCTATGCTGGTTGGTAGTCAGCAAACGCACGAATTCCCTGCTAACATTCATATCCGAGAAGCCGTCTACATTCGGTTCGTTTGTTGACAAATTCTTCCCCAATGGCTAATTTTTTCCCCTTTTTAATTTCACAAAATTCAAAAAAACTACTCTATATTATATGTTTTAGCCCAGCCGTGAAATTAGAGGTCTAAAATGTACAAATCGTAAAAATTTTTTCTTTTTTTTTGCCTTGAAAACAACCTCCGAAGAATCGAATGTATCGCCAAGCTTAAATAAAGCAAGCAAGCTCAGCAAATGATTTCCCGACGCGAGAGACTCACATCATCGAACATCCCACAATAGAACCCATACGAACGACCGAAACAAAAACTATAGTTGTAAGATCTTACCGTTTAAGGTCTTGCAGCAGGAACATCTATCGATAAGTTTATTTTACCCTCTGAGCTTTATCGGGTCAATGGCAGCTATATATCTCATTCTTACCGCGCTCGCGAGAATTTATTCAATGTCAAATTTGTTGCTGTGTCAACCATAGAAACCTGCGTTTATGCAATGAGAACAGCTAATAACAATTGTGATTAAATATACGTTCAGTAAACACCCGGTACACGGATTTAATCCGCATTTCTCACCACCATAAACCAGAGGTATCATAATTTAACTCAAACTGACTGTTTTTATTGTCATGCTGAGCCGACCTCGCTCCGCCGAAACGGCTACGCAAAGGCGAGAAGGCGAAGCATCCGGCTTTAGCAAAAGAAAACCCATATTTTCTCTGGCCAGATTCTTCGTTTCACTTCGTGGAGTTTACCCTTGAGCGGAGCGAAGGGCTCAGAATGACAAGGCGATAGATGTCTTTGCAAATTAATACGCCTGAGGCGTATAAAAGACTTATCAATAATAATGTTAGTAAATAGGTCAGTTTGAGTAATTTAAGCTTAAGGTACGCCTTACACATAGACTATCATTATCCACATTTAGCATCAGATTAAAATACTGTGATAAATGCGGGTTAGAACAAACGTTGGCTGAAAGCAAAAATAAACAAAGGAAAATTAAAAAAATATTCTAACCAATCAAGGCGTCGCGTTAGAGGTCTAAATGTGGAAAACTTCTTTCAACTCGATCGATCTCGGACTTTTATCTTCGTTCGTTGGCATTAAGGGACTCATGTACTCCCACCACTTTTTGCAAATATCGGTTTGTGCGATTTTGTCCCACTTTTCTTTTGAATTAATTTCTGCATAAGCAAATAGCTCGTTAGTAGTTTTGTCTAAGAATATTGAATAAGTAATAACTCCATGTTCTTTCAAAGTGTCTTCTAACTCTTTCCATATCGGGTTATGTCTTTTTTCGTATTCGTCTTCCATGCCCTTATTTACTTCCATTTTAAATGCTATCCGTATGAATCGCCTCCTTCTCTTGTATCCGTCATACTAATAAAATTGTAGGTTTAATTATCGAGACCGCACAGTGACAGTTGCCGACCTAAGGCCCTCACTTTCAGCAATCACACGCACGGTGCCTGCTTCATCCTCCTTGATTCGTAAAATCAACATAGCCTTACCATAAAACAGCTTTCGATAATCCGCCTGGAACGGTTCAAGTGACATGGGGTTGCCGTTGCCAACGCCTGCAATCTCGGCGGGGCCATCAACCTTGAACTTAATCATATTGTCTGCCAACGGACAAAGCGTGCCTTTGTCGTCAACAGCCTCAACCAAAATGTAACACAGGTCCTCACCGGAAGCGAATAATTGGATTCTATCAGGTGTCAGGCGAATCGCGGCCGGCTCGTCCGCTGTGCGCATAACCGCTTCACCGATCTTTTTACCGTCCTTGTAAGCGACCGCTTTGAGTTCACCCGGCTCATATACCACGTCATTGAATCGCAAGCGGTACTTATAGGTCGGCGCATAATAGTCTGACTCTACTTTTTCCGGATAAACACCGAACTCTCGGATACTGGCCCAGGTCCCTTCCTGCAGATCGGTAAATTCAATTCTAACATATCTTGCTTGCGCATTGACTTTGTGAAATATTCGGCGCGGGCCACCCCACCGGGGCCGTCTACTTGTTTTCTTGGTCACAACTGTTTGCCAGCTTGTCTCATCGCTTGAAGCTTTAATTTCATATCCATAGTTCTTTTCTTCTTTCTCAAATTCAATAGTTATGTACTGGATTGACCGAACCTCACCCAAGTCAACCTGCCACCACTGGTCCGCCCCGGCTGCTGCTGCGCACCACCGCGTGGAATGGTCACCATCGTTAGCTTTTGCTGCGATATTACCATCATCGGTTTGGGCGGAACTTGCAGTCGCAGGCTTGCCTTGAGCTAAGCTTGTCGGCCTCTCTGGCTGTACGTCCTTTGTTCGTCGCCCGAGCGATTTCCCATTCAGGAAAAGTTCGGCTGAATCACCATTAGTATAAACAAACACAGGCACGTTCTGACCGACCCGATCAGGCCAGTTCCAGTGTGGCAATATGTGAACAGTAGTTGCATCTGGCCGCCAATAACTACGATACAGATAGAATCGTTCTTTGGGTATCCCACAGAGGTCCACAATGCCAAAGTAAGAGCTTCTCGCTTCCCGAGAAAATGGTGTAGGTTCACCAAGATAATCGAAGCCCGTCCAGACAAACTCACCGGCCACGAAACTGTCGTCCTCCATCAATTGAAACTCAGCATCTGGTATATCCGACCACGCAGCGGCATGTAGATCATAAGCATCAACCTGACGTTGTTGCTGAGGATAATCGGTCTTTCTATCGGGCAATGGCAGATGATAAAAACCTCGCGTGCTAAGCGTCGAAGCTGACTCGCTGTAGATTATGGGCTTATCTGGATAACTTTCTCTATACCTGGCATATCTACGCATGTAATTCCAGCCTGTAAAATCCAGCGCATCAAGGATCGGCTGATCAACCGTATTTGGGACATGACAAACCAATCCAACCGGGCGTGTTGGATCATATTTGCGCACGAAATCACTCATGAATTTCACCCGTTCAGGCGATTTGCCTTGCTTATCGTTAGGGTAGTTGCCAATCTCATTGCCTATCGACCAAACGATAACACAAGGATGATTGCGGTCACGCATCACAAGATTGCGAATCTGTTTTTCGCTATACTCTTCTAATGGCGGCTCACCATCAACTCGACCGGCCTTATCATCCCATTTGTCAAAAACCTCATCCCATACAACAAATCCCATCCGGTCGCACAGATCGAGCACTTCCGGCGCGGGTGGATTGTGGCTGGTACGGATGGCATTACAGCCCATGTCGCGCATGATTTCGAGCTGCCGCTCCATCGCTCTGGTATAAAATGCCGCTCCAAGTGGCCCATGGTCGTGGTGCAGGTTTACACCATAAAGCTGTACGCGCCGCCCATTCAGATGAAAACCATCATTAGCTGTCAATTCGAACGTTCGGATACCAAAAGCGTTCAATTGCAAATCTACGATATCACCTCCAAGTCGAACAACGGTTTTTACAGTGTACAGTTTAGGGCCAGTGATGTCCCATCGCTCAGGATCGGACACAATAAACGACTGGTCTACTTCGCGCGAACTGTTAGCCGGTATAGTTTCGTTCTTTGTACCCGTCGCTACCTTTCGGCCGATAGGATCGAGCAGTTCCGCCTCAACAGTGACTTCCGATGTTGTATCGAGATGGTTTTCGATGGTAGAGCGTACGCGAACCGTTGCTGAATTTTCGCTTACTTCCGGCGTGGTAATAAACGCACCCCAGTGCGCTATATGCACCTGCTCACAGATAGTCATTGTCACCTTACGATATATCCCCGCGCCGGGATACCACCGTGTGCCATGCTTGCGGGTATCAACCATAACCGCAATTACATTATCAGCACCGAACTTAACATAAGGCGTGGCATCCACCTGGAACGACATATAACCATAATCCCACTCACCAGCCAGTTGGCCGTTTATATAAACCTTCGGAAAAGCCATTACACCATCGAAATCAAAATATACTCGCTTGTCACCGTCGGCTTTATTAAGCTTGAATGTCTTGCGATACCAGCCGACTCCTTTCCATGGCAGTTTTCCAGCATAGCCATTTTCCCTTGGATCGAATGGTCCTGAGATCGCCCAATCGTGCGGCAGCCTCACAGTCTGCCACGCCGAGTCATCGAAGTCAGGTTTCTCAGCCCCAGATAATTCGCCCTTTATAAATTTCCAGTCGCTGTTGAAGTTCAACACACTCCGCCCTTCGGAAAGTAATCTGGGCTTATCCGCAGATCGGCTTTGCGAAGTGAGCATCAGCATCCCCAAAATTGTCGCCACTATCAGCATTCTCGTTGGAGTGTTCATTAGTGTTGCCTCCATTTGTTCAGTATTGCTTTTCGATGCGTTCTTACGTCTAACCGTCCCTTGAACCGGTTATTGGCCGATTAAGTCTACAGTTCCACTGGATAGCGGTAAAGTGAAAAATGCAGAGCGCAGTGCTCGATCTGTATAGGCGCGTTGACAACCTTGTGGCAAATCAGCCACAAGGGCAAAGCTTTGCCCGCACTATGTGACTATTTGTTTTTGCTGGCATTAAGCCTCAGGCTTATAAATAAGCCTCAGGCTTATAAAAACGAGGGAGCTAAGTGACCCGCGTGGGAGGATTCGCTTGAGCCGCTATTTACCTTGTGTGTTGTACGGCATAACAGAGTAATTTTAAATGTATCAATATCCTCCCACAAGGTGATCTATTCACTGAGCTTTACAGCCGTGCCGTAAACTAAAAGTTCAGCGGCACTACCCACAACGCTCGTAGTCATATAGCGAACATTGATTATGGCATCGGCGCCCATCTTTGCAGCTTGGGCGGTCATCCTGTCAGTAGCTACCTGCCGAGCTTTTCCCATCATCTCTGTGTACTCAGTCAATTCGCCGCCCAGGACAAGTCTGACTAATGCGGATAGGTCTTTGCCAAGCCAGATAGCAAATACCGTATGGCCCTGGACGAGATCGAGAATCTCATGTGTCTGGCGGCCAGGCACTTCTGCGGAATTTAATAGCAGAACCGTGCGATCAGTAGAACGGGCTCCACCCACCATTTTACCCGAAGCCTCTGCTGCCCTCTTGCCTGCCTTTTGTTCGAGAGCCACTGTCAACAGAACCACAAGGATACCGCCTAAAAGGCAGAAGACCGCTATCCGCAGCCACCAGGGCACAGCCGGATCATCTGCTACTATCACATGCCATGGTACCCCTGCAAAAATTGTTATGAACAATCCAAGCACAAAGGCCAGCGACCCAATTTGTCGAATTACTTTCATAGCTTCTCCTTTCATTAAGATCGAATATCCACCGTAGCTTTAACCAAAATCTTAGATAACATGCGAAATCAGCGACTCTGGCGAGCGTTAGCAAGCCTGTGTGCAGCCACTGGTTCGGACAATTTGGTATCGCGTATATCGCATTGCATATTTCGTCGGTTGCTAATCCAGATGGTTTTGGTGTGCTGAGCACACCCTACCAATACTGATAATATTGTCGGTATTGTCGGATAAAGCAAGAATACACATAGTAAAATGCAAAAATGCGGATTTACCAAAACTCTTAATCAAACAAGGTAGCTTTAGCCGTCTTTGAAATGCGCCATTGAGGGTACCTCGGATTCCCAGTTCGGCTGCGGAGCGTTGACGTTGAAGCGTTTGCTCCATCTGAGTCGCCATAGGCTCTTGAGCCAAACCTTTCGCACCGTGTAATTGAGGAACATCCTGTTGATTGCCTGATGATGCCGATTGATGCAGAAACGCTACATGGAATCCTCACAGCTATGCTCGTGGGCTTTCTTGCTTGTTGCTTTTCGAAAGTCTATCTCGGATGGAGATAGAACAATCTAAAACATGCCTCTTACCAACCTTTCCTAGTGAAGAGGACGGGGATTGTTTGCAGTAAAATGGAGAGATTCAATAAAAGAGAGCGTTTCTGTATGTATAGATAGTCGTATTTTATTTTATGGTTGGGCTTTAGGTTATAGAAACTCCTCACCTGTGCCAGGCCTGTGATGCCTGGCTTTACAGACAATCTTGTACCTTGAAGCTCCTCATACTGATCGACAAAAAATGGCCGTTCAGGACGTGGTCCGACAAGGCTCATATCCCCGCGTAGAACATTGAAAAGCTGCGGCAGCTCATCAAGGCGCGTTCTTCTTAAGATCCTTCCAATCGAGGTCACACGGGAGTCATCCTCTGTCGCAAGTACTGGACCTGTGTGCTGCTCAGCATTGTTTACCATCGTCCTAAACTTGTATAACGTGAATATCCTACCATTTCTTCCGACGCGCTGCTGTTTATATAGAACACTCCCGTGCGAAAATATCTTGATTAATAAAGCAACAATGTGCATTACCGGTAAGGCAAAAAGAAAAATTATAACCGAACCGAAGATATCAAAACCCCTTATTAAGAACTCATGACCTCTAAAAATCGATGCTTCTATTGAGTCCGGAGAACTAATCGCTATTTCGGCTTGGATGGTTGTTTGAGTTACCCTATCAGTAACAACACAGTCTGAATTGTCATTATCACTTCTTACAGCCTTGAAATTGTGTGCTGTCTTCGTCCCCCTATCGCGGGCCTGCCCAATGTGCACTCCTTGCTCCATTGTGCGCTCCATCTTTGCAAAAGAAGATACAAAACTTTCTATTACCGCTTGCTACTTGTCCTGCTCAACCAGCACTCGGAAATTACTCCTGTCAAACCCCATACCATCTAAAAGTCTTTCCTAAAATCCACATGCAATTATAGAACCGGAAATAGCAGTTGCAAGATAAAAGTCCTCTTGTGACGAAAGAAATAATTTGATACAAAACATATGTCCTCTTTTGACGAACCGTCATCCCTCATTTAACTAATTTGAGTATTCGTAGGTATAATAGCCAATTGTTCCACAATTGCAAATACTGCCTCGAGACAAAACTATAGTCGATAAATATATAGCACTTGCCCAGCTATTCAGTCAGACATTAAAATCACTACCACAAATTTGACTTATCATGTTATGCCCAGAGGGCTGAAAAAAACTAACCCCCACAATCTGTATTATCGGCAAGTCATATGAGATTAATTGAATAAATTTTGCTAACGAAAACTAAAAATCCAACAGATGAGCTATAAAGTTCATGTCGGATTAGTTCGTTGTTCACTTTATTAGATAATTTAGTCGCAAAATATTGAGATTAGTAGGTCGCCAATGATATAATCAT
>CAYNTC010000031.1:0-13966 GCA_964399795.1 uncultured Pirellulales bacterium
TTGTCCCCGTTATGTCAAACATCCCGGAAGCATTTGAAACCCCCAGGATATACCAAGGAATACTTTTACCTCCGAGGAAATAGGAATCTATATTTTTTGAAGCTCTTTTTGATATTAGGAATCCAACCACCACAGTAGAAACCAGATAGAGAACTATGATAGAAATATCGATAAGATGAAGCTGCATATTATCCCCTTCCATAATTGATAGAATAAAAGCAGTACATTTTGTCTGTTATTACTGAACTTCTTTACCTTAACCGATTCATAAGGTCAAATTGATAGGCAATTGGTTGTTAACCGATAATTCTTAACTCAAACTGACCGATTCTTTCCCGAAGCCAGTTCGGGATTCCCGCGCAGGGCCTGCCCTGAGCGCTAGCCGAATGGGCGGGAATCCATTAAAGTTTGCAGCAAATTGGATTCCCGTTTTCACGGGAATGACAAAGTGCAATATATTTTTGTCAAATAGTTACTTATGTTGATTTTCAATTAAAATTCGGTCAGTTTGAGTTATTAACTATCAGCCACCAGATAATAAACGTACAAAATCTAAATTTCAAGTTTTAGAACGAAGCCTCCATTTCCTTTTATTTTTATCTGCATACTCTCTCCCGGTGTAACGGTTAGCTTCTGCATCGTGAACGAACGATGCACAGCATGGCTTACGCCATTCTCTGTGCCGTCAGTTATTAGCGTCGCCTTTTTGGTACCCTCAACAAAGCTCAATTCAATGCTTTCGTCCTTCTCAACGTCTTGGCCATTAATGCCAGCTACATACCACGTATTGCCGGCTTTTCGTGCGATAACCACAAGCTTTCCGGGGTACCCGTCTATAAAGCGGGTATCATCCCAACGCGAAGGAACCTCTCTCATAAAATCCTTAACATAGTCTGGAACTTTTGCCATACTCTCGGGTGTTTGAGCAAAGTGTTGTATCCCCGATAGAAAAATCACCGAAAGCGCCAACTCAAAACCATTCGTTGTAACCCGTTTTATTCGGGGTATTTCGCCAAAACAAACAGGCGTGAAATCCATCGGGTCGAACGCATTTCGCACAAACGGCACAACGCAACAATGAGTAGGTTCGAGGTCGGCGTTAACCTGTTCAAATGTCACAAACTCAAAGCCCTTTATCGCTTCCATTGTAAGAAGGTTTGGATACGTCCGGTGCCAGCCCCTCGGTATTGTACAGCCGTGGCAATTAACCA
Source organism: uncultured Pirellulales bacterium (assembly GCA_964399795.1). Lineage (GTDB taxonomy): Bacteria > Planctomycetota > Phycisphaerae > Sedimentisphaerales > Anaerobacaceae > CAYNTC01. The sequence continues at coordinate 1,212 of CAYNTC010000031.1, forward strand.
TCAGTCCAAATTCGGCTGCATCTTCAAAAATATCCTGATAGTATGCCATCATAGATTGTCCGTCGCCGCCAAAAAAATCAACCTTGACTCCCTTGATACCCATTTCCTTGAGTTTGCCGAATTCCTTGATGCGCCCCTGGTGGGTAAGAACTTTACTCCTAGGATGAAAAGGGACGGTATTCCAGTCTCCCGCTGAGTTGTACCACAAAAGAAGCCCGACCTTTTTGCTTTGGGCATATTCAGAAAGCTCACTTATTTTTTCATAGCCAATCTTTGTATCCCAGTCCGCATCAACCAGGCAATACTCCCAAGACATATCGGCAGCCAAATCAATAAAGCGCTTCTGGACATCGTATACTATCGAGTCGTCCTTTAATATAATCCAGCTCCAGGAGGCTTTTCCAGGCTTGATAAATGATGTATCTTTTAGCTTAGATGGATTTGCCAGGTCGGTGCCTAACGTTGATTCCACTACTGGCCCCAGACCATTGCCTATAGCGATGATTCTCCACGGGCTATACCAGGGCAGGGTCGATTCAGGATTCAAAGGTCCACCTGGAAAAACCTCCGGCTCTTGAGGAAAACCAATAAAGAACTCATTTTTTGTCGAATCTCGTTTGAGCCGGCAGCCGCAATAATTTCTGTCAACAGCGGTCTCTGTAATCAACATCCAGTATTTGTCATAGTTAAAAAGTGCTGGAAAAGCCCATCCAGCATTATTGGCAGGTAACTTATCCAGCTCGACTTCTTGTTTATAGTGTTGTTCATAAGAGGGCTGATCTTCATGCCAACCGGTTTTCGCATCGGTCAGGGGTTGAATCCAGGCCTTCGTGCTGGGCAGAAAGTCGAATGAACTTAACTCTTGCTTTATTTTCTTAACTTCTTTTGATTTGCCGGGGAAATAATATCTAAAAGCTGCTCCATCATCACTGACCTGAAACATAATATCCATTTTCTTGCCGGATGCATTGACTAAATGAAAGATTCGCTTATTGCCCACATAAGAACAGAAACGTCTTTTGCCATGCAGCATTTCATAGTTTATTTTTATATTCTCAATATCTGATACCTTCTCAAGAGACATGCCTTTTGTAAAATCCTCATCTTCTCTAACAATTCCTAACCGGCAATTTCGCATGATGATGTTATCATCGTATCTGACGCCGTAAAAAGCTCGCCCTTCTTTAGAAATACGAAAAGAAACAGTGATCTTTTTGTTAGGGCTTGTCACAGTATGAATAGTTACCTCTTGCGAAAAAGAATTTGTGTTCATCAAGGCAAAAAACATAAGAATTACCGCCAGGGGCACCTTTGAATTTTTATCTTGTGTAGTTTTCATAATTCGCTCATCTCCAGAAAAGTTTATTGAAACGTAAATTCTATTTCTCCTCAGCAATCATTATCTGCAGAATTATAATATAAATAGTTCTTTTTGCCAGTCTGAGTTATACCTTGTTTTTAAGATTGCTTCGGTTAAGGGCCAACAGGTTAGCAGATTCCATTTGTATGTTTAGGGTCAATGCGAGATTAAAGAAATGCAAAAACACACTGTCTACACTTCCTAAAAAATCTGTGTTGGAAACAAAAAAGATCCGCGCATGAAGACGGAACTAAATAACTCAAACTGACCGTTTTTATTGTCATACTGAGCCGAAAGGCGAAGCATACGGCTTTAGCAAAAGAAAATCCATATTTTCTTTGGCCAGATTCTTCGCTTCACTTCGTGGAGTTTACCCTTGAGCGGAGCGAAGGGCTCAGAATGACAAGGCGATATATGTCTTTGCAAATTAATACGCCTGAGGCGTATAAAAGACTTATCAATAATAATGTTAGTAAATAGGTCAGTTTGAGTATTAATCACTTTTTATCTGTTCAGTATCCTTGAAAAGCCCTTTAACATCCTCTAAAGTAAGTTTTGTCTCAGGCTCAAATTTATCAGAGGCCATATAGGCTAATAAACTATGCCTTAATTGTCGGGCGGTGATTCGTTTATCTAAATCTGTTTGAATATCGATTGAACAGACAAGGATTTTTCCGGCACCGACCAAAGCTTCGAAAAGAACTCCCAGCTTTCGGCAATTATTCCAGTCGTCAATAGGCTGAATAATCGGTTTGATTTCCCGAGGCAACTCATCCAGGATTAGCGGTTGACTATTATCGAGCAGGTCCTGCCACTGCCAGCTTGCATAAAAATCGGTCGGAAATTTCGACAATGCCGGATGTTCGCTGTAGCATAAAATCCCCACCGTATGAACTTTTTTCTTTGGGAAGGTGATGCGGTTCCAGAATATCGGCTGAAAAGAGCCAACCGTATCGCCCTTAGCAGATGAAGGGGGAAATAACAGCAGCACTTTTGCCCCAGAATTTAGTTTGCTCTCCACTTGGTTATTAAGACCCATAGCAATGTAAATATCATCGGACTTGATTGGCGGTAATGTAGCCGGGAATATCCAAAAGTCCCAGTCATTTCCATAAGTCAAGCCAGCGAATTCTATTTCGAGGTTGACTCTGGTAGCCTTTTTAATATCACCCAAGGGACATTTAATACTTCCGACGCGGGTCAGGCCGACTGTCGGCACAACATCTACATTGAATTTGCCGGTTTTAATTCGAGTTCCGTCATCCTTGGTTATCTTCCAGAGAAGCGCCACATCTGAAAGATCTGTTGCGCTATAGTTTGCCACATCTATAATGGATTCAAAGCTGGCATCGTTTGTGAAGATGCGTTTTTTCATCCGCGCTAATGGTACAACATCATTACAAAATCGCCGATACTGCTCAGCTTTACAATACCCTTTACTCTGCCACAGTGCGTTTAAGACCCCTACCGGTGCGGTGCCCTGGCCGGGGAAATCATGTAAATCAAGCAGTTGAAATCCGGCAAAATTGGGCGTTCGCAAAGCTGTCTCTATCTCCTGCTTATAAAGGAGGGTCTGAAATTTTCCACTGGCCATAAGGAATTTCCGGCTGAGATGTCCCATTCCAGCTTTTTGCAGTTTATCCCGAAATATCTCGATATTTTTTGCCTTCAATACGCCGGTATATTGCTTATCTTCGTCCAAATCAGGATAAGCGCACCACTGCCCAACTTCATGGCCGACAACTGGTATCGGCCGGGCATTTACATGCTCACGATAGTCATCAAACGTCTGCGGGGGCTGGTTGAACCTCAATGTTCTCCACCGTTGCAACCGAACAGCGTGTTCTATTGAATATTGGTTTTCCTTGAGTTGTGGCCAGCCAGCCCCGGCAACATAAAATCTTCGGTTGTCTCTACCTTTTAGGCTTTGCAGCAATTGGCCGAGAAATTGATCCCGGTTCTTACCGCTTGGTTCGTTGCTGGGTGAAAAAAAACAGAACGACGGATGGTTGCCGTACGCCCTTATCATACGGTCGATTTCTTCGTATATCCATTTATCCAGCGCCGTTCCATTACCAAAGCCAGCCCAGCATGACCCTTCCACCTGGAGATAAAATCCCTGCTCATCAGCCGCAGCAAATGCCGCCTCGGGCGGACACCACGAATGAAAACGAAAATGGTTCAGTCCGTGCGCCTTTGCGATACCTATGATACGTTTCCATTCATCTATTTCGGTCGTCGGGTAACCATGTTGGGGAAAGATACAGCATTCTAAAGTGCCTCGCAGAAAAATCTTCCTGCCGTTGATAGTAAACTGCTTGTCCCTGATACCCAGCTCTCGCATACCAAATTTGACTTGCCTTACAGATTCTACATCTTGTCCCTTCAAGGATAAGGTTAAACAGTATAAAGTGGGTTGATATTCATCCCAGAGCAGACAACCGTCGCCTATATCATATTCAAAAGAAAGCTTCGTCTTATCCTTGTCCCATTCTACAGAAATATTCTTTACAGGACTCTGATGTTTCCTGGCTGTATTGTAGCTTTCCGCTGAAACAGTAAGTGTACCTTTCCCAGCTTCGCCTGTTAAATTTCCAAATTGAATATCAACCCTAATATTCTTATGTGTCACATCGGGAAAAATCTGCGCATCATCAATCCATACCTTCGAGCCAGCAATGAGCAGGATTTTACCTGTTATACCATTCCAGTTAGATTGTGTCTGATCTGAGATGCTGTGGGCGTCTTTTCCAACTGGAATCACGTAGTCGTTATCCACGCATATCGTCAGGTTTTGTGTAGTTTCTGGTTTCAAGAAATTTGTTAAATCATACTTATGTGCCGTACCCAGACTATCGCATGAGCCTGCCAGTCGGTCATCTATCCAGACGGTTGTCTTCCAGTGCGATCGTTCAAGGTACAATATAATGCGCTTATTTTGCCATTCTTCAGGAATCTTCACCTGGCGTTGGTACCATGCCTTGCCGACATAATGTCTCTCGGGCGTTAGCCAGAACGGGCACTTAAAATCGTCAGAATTGACATACTCTGTGAAGCGCGGGTCGCGTAGTAGTTTCATGCCAATCCTGCTGGTCCATTCGGTATCAGCAGAGGGTTTATCTCCATAGCCTTGTTCCTGTAGTGATCCGGGCAGAGAAATTTTCTCCGGCAGCCCCGCCTGCCGGACGGGCAGGTCTCGTTCATACCACCGCTGGCCAATTCCAACGTCATCTCGATCCAGGCTGAAATCCCACTGACCGGACAGGTCAATTTTCTCAACCGCGAATGCGACATTAGTCAGACTTAATAAACAAATACAACATGCAAGGATACGTTTCATAATGTATCTCCACACAATAGTAAATCCTCCCAAAGGACGGATCTAAATATTTAGCCCCACGTTTCACGTGGGGTCTTGTCGTTTCACGTGGGGTCTTGTCCGGTCATTCAAATCTGAACCAGTCAAATTCCGCATAGCCGGAGTCCTTCGCAGCCTTTTGAGCCAAACAAAATAATCCCACCTTTGCTCCAATCCATCTGCCGGCTCTCGCAGTGAACGGCTCGCCGAGCACAGTGAATTTCTTTCCGTTACTACTATAGCTGAACTCGCAAACTGCTTCGCTATTCACCTCGACTCTGAGAAACAGCGAGCCGCTCGAACAATTAGCAAAACCTGCCCATCCGGCAGGCGGGCCTTGCTCGATTTCTTTGCCATTTTTATTTGCGTTTGTGCAAGAGATTTTAATAACTCGAAAATCCGATGTCTTCCTTTCAACTGCAATGTACGAATAATCCATACCCATTACAATCAGGCCGGCTTTTTCTCCTTCAGCGAGCCTGCCAAAGTCGAGTTTTGTTGTTACGGTAAACTCTGGAGCAGGAAACTTCTGAAGAAGCAGATTCGGGACCGACCATAGATTAACTGCATTCTCAGGAATCGGCACCGAGAACAATCGCATCCAGCCAGAACGTGCAGTCAGTGACATCCAACCATCCTTTGGATTTGCGTGCCACTGCCATTGCAAACCGAGTTTCTCAGCGTCGAATTCGTCGCTTGTCTGTAGAACTTGCAGAGGATAAATCTTGCCAACATCGGGCTTTTTATACTCAGCCATCGGTTCGCCGACGCCATTGCCGTCCAGGTCGGTGCCCATCATAGGCCAGTCATCTATCCATAGCACCGGATTAAGGTGTACGACACGGCCACAGGCGCCGCGATCCTGAAAGTGTATAAACCACGATTGGCCCGATTCCAGTTCTACCCAGCCGCCCTGATGCGGGCCATTGATATCGGTTGTACCCTGTTCCATTACCCTCTTAGCCTCGTATGGCCCCATGACGTTTTTCGACCGTAGCGCCAGTTGCCAGCCTCGCTTCACACATCCCGCCGGTGCCAGGATATAATAGTAATCATTGCGATTGTAAAATTTTGGCCCCTCGATTGTCGGTTGAACACCACCTCGACCATCGAAAACCATTGTCCCCTCATCCAGTAATTTCGTACCATCGTAACTCATACGGTGGACAGTAAGAATACTATTGATGCCTGCCCGGCTTTTAGCCCAGGCGTGCACAAGGTAGGCTTTGCCGTCATCGTCCCACAGTGGACAGGGATCAATCAGGCCTTTGCCTTGTTGCACCAGGTGAATCGGCTGCCACGGTCCCGCGCCCTTCTTAGCTTTGGTCATAAAGATACCAGCATCGGGGTCGCCGTAAAAAATCCAGAACCAGCCGTCACGATAGCGGATCGATGGAGCCCAGACGCCATTGCCGTGTTGCGGCAAATCGAAATGCTCATCAGCGAAACGCTCAATCGCATAGCCAATAAGTTTCCAGTTGATCAGGTCTTCGGATTGCAAAATCGGCAGGCCCGGCACACAATTAAAGCTGGAGGCGGTCATGTAAAAATCATCGTTTACACGTATGACATCAGGATCAGAATAATCAGCAAAGATAACTGGATTTTTGTATGTGCCGTCCCTATTATCCGGCACCCATAGCATATTCTTATCCGCGCCTGACAATTCAGCACAAAAAGCAATCGAGCACAAAAGTGAAAGCAAAACGGCCGTTTTGGGTACGCACACCTTGCCTGTCATTATGAAATCTAACTTACGTATCATTATAATTGGCTATCGTATCTCCGGCTTTTCGTTAAACGGCGGGACCTTACCAGAGTGCACATCGTACAGGCGCTTATGCGTTGCCTGTAAAGCTTGCACCAGTTCAGGATAGGGCTGATCGGTAACGTCTATTAATCCGATATTGTAGTTTTCACCATCCATTCGCCCGGTGGCCGGCTGGTCAATCCACTGGAACCAATGAGTACCGATTACAGCAGGATGAGCAATTGCATTTTCGACGTAATAGCGATAGGCGATGCTGCGCTGTTGCTGGTTTTTAGCCTGCCGCAACCCGGGGGCAAGACCCCTTCCTGGGGTGCCAAAGTGAAATTCTCCGATGATAATCGGGCGACCGGTAAGCCGATAGAGTTTATCAAGATACTGCGGCTCCGGAACATATTTATAAACATTCTGGCTGTAGACGTCGAAGACACGTGCCATTCGTATCACCTCTTCCGGAGGCGCTCCCCCGTATCGAATGCCAAGATTCAAATGATTGGGGTCATGTTTACGTATCGCAGCATTGATGATTTCAAGGCATTTCTCAAATGCCCGATGGACAAAGGCCTTGCGACGTTCTGGCGTGTCGCCGGCTGCAAGAAACTCTTTAAGTTTTTGCTGGGTTACTGTTGGTTCACCTTGTAGAATCATATCCACAACCAAAGATTCACGCCCGGGCCAAGGAGGTTCGTTGGCAACAAAATATCCCAGCAGCCAGGGATCGTCCTTGCGTGGCCCGCACTGCCTGGCGGCGACCTCGTCAGCCCTTTGAGCAAATTCTTCTGAGTACACATCAGGTAAACCCATATAACCGGTTCGCATTCCCCAGCCACCCAACGTCACCACGTAAGGCTTTCGCTTTACATCCGACAAGCGCGGATCGGACCAGTTCGCGATAGTATTCAAGCCCCAGGCGTCCATACGCCGAATAGCCGTGTCGATCCACTTATGATCCCAGTCCTCGCCGTAACGGCGCTGTAAGTTCCAGGTGTAAAAAGAGGCGTATGGAAATCGGCCACCTCGGCGTGCCGATCGCGTCAACTCGGTGGGTGGCAGTGTGACAAATATGTCCTCTCGGCCGGTCGTTTGTGTTCCCATCCATGCCCCAACACAATCAGCACCAATAGACAGGAACTGATGTCCATCCGGATCAATGAACCACCACTTTCCGTCGATCTGCTCAACCCTGAAAAAACCAGTTGCTTTAGCCTGCGTATGAAGATAACCACCATATTTGCAGTAGTTAAAATCGCCAGGCTGTAAGTTCTCTTGTTCCTGCTGCCACTTTTGTTTCAGTTCATTTAGTGTCTTGACTTTGCCAGGCCAATCAGCGCCAGCCCACTGTCCAAACTCATCAACTAAAGGCCCCGCTTGTAGAACTGCGTCGCCGGGGTCTTCTTTGGCAAGACGCACAGAACGAATCTCGAGCGTGGGCTTGCCGATCGGCTCTATCATTGCCACGCCCAGGGCCTCGACCTCATTCAGGGATCCGTACGAACCTAATAAATTGATCCAGAATGTATTGCGAGGTTTATTTCCGAGTGAAGCCAGATCGAATCCTTCGCTCTCTGGTCGTTTGAAGTATTTGAGTGGCACAGATGCTCGAATCCATGTCCCTTGAAAGGGGTGTATCCGCACCTTACGTATTCCATCGGTGGTATGAATGTGTAGCTCGAATCGCTGAGTCGAAGATGCTCGCAGTTCCATAACCATGTACTCATAACTTGACCAATCGCGGAGTAAGTCGGGATTTAGCTCTTTAAGTGCCCACTTATGCTCTGAGGCAGAATCCTCGAAAACAACCCGTTTGGTTTGCACAGATTCTGACTGTTGCGATGTCACTGGCAGAACTTCGATTTCGACCGACGCTTCTTTAAGCCCTTCCGCACGAGCGGTCAGTCGAATCCTGCCTGACTGGCGTGCTGACCGCACGATCGCCAAACAGAGACCATTGAATGCTCGGCGCTGCTCTGCCTGGAATGAATCGTGGTCTGCAGGATTACCATTGCCAACAGCGATGAGGTGTCCCTGACCTTCTACCGTAAAGTGCACAAGGTTATCTGCGGTAGGAACAAAAATTCCATTGGGATCGACTATCTCAACCTCCACGTGCGCAACATCGCGAGCATCTGCAATAATCGATTTGCGGTCGGCCCTCAGTCGAATCGCCGTCGGCGCACCAGCAGTGCGAACCCGCTGAGTGCAAACCACCTGGCCGTTCTTCTTGCCAACAGCTTTCAGAACGCCAGGCTCATAAGGGACATCCCAGGCCAGATGCAAATCGGCAGTCGTAGGGTGAATGAGCGGTTTTTCGTAGCGAAACCAGCTGCCGGAGTTGCCCTGCCGTGGGAACTCAATGCGTTTTTCGCCGAATGACCGGCCATTGAGGAATAGTTCAACGGCGTCGCAATTAGTATAACAGAGAACCGGTATGACCTGGCCCTGACGGTCCGGCCAGTTCCAATGCGGGAAAATGTGAATCATCGGCTCATCGGTCCACCGGCTCTGGTAGAAATAGTAGCTATCCTTTGGGAAACCGCAAAGGTCGAGAACGCCACTTGAGGAGCTCTTCCATGGCCAGCGGGATTCTCCAAGATAATCGATGCCGGTCCACATGAAATCGCCAATTACATAATCACGAGTTGCAACAAATTTCCAAAGCTGCTCTGCTCGTATCATGCTTGTGTTGTAGCTGGGCCGAACGATATTTGGATCTCTACCCAGCGAGTAGCCGCTGCGAACACCATAGACCGAGACGCTCTCGGTGCCGACCATTTTCCAGTCGGGATGTTCATGCCGGTCAAGGCTGAAGTATAACTCACGCCGCTCATGCCAGCGATCGACGTAATTGTAGCCTACGATGTCGAGCAGCCCAAGAAAGGCCGGCCTGGTGGAACCACCGTCAGCGGCGATGTTGTCGCAGCCAACGGTAACAGGCCGGGTAGGGTCTTCACGATGGAAAATTTCGATCAACGACTGCAAAACTTCGTGCCCATCCTCACGAGGCTGCTCGCGAACTTCATTGCCTGCGCTCCACATGACGATGCAGGGATGATTACGGTCGCGGTGGATCATGGCCTTCAAATCTTCTTCGTACCACTCGTCGAAATAAAGATGGTACATGTTAGGCGCCTGTGACTTGGCTATCTTCCACTCGTCGAAAGCTTCGTCCATGACGAGAAAACCCATGCGATCACAGATATCGAGAAATTCAGGAGCAGGTGGGTTGTGCGCGGTGCGGATAGCATTGCAGCCCATAGCTTTGAGCATGCGCAGGCGGCGCTTCCACACACCTTCCGGCACAGCCGAGCCGACGCAGCCTCCATCGTGGTGTAGATTGACACCTTTCATCTTCACTTGCTTACCATTGAGGACAAAGCCGCGATCGACATCGTATTCGATCTTGCGAATCCCCACCGGTGTGATGACCCCATCCGTGGGTATACCGTTGTTGAAAACAACCGTGCGTATTGTATAGAGTACAGGCGTCTCGACCGACCAGAGACTCGGCGATGCAATACGTATTCGCTGTTTGAGTTCGGTCTGCTGTCCGGGCTCGATCACAAAACCGGTTCCGATGCTGGCTATCTCTTGACCGTTAGGGTCGATCAAAATCGAACGCACCTCTGCTGCTTCCGCAGGGTCCGAGTCCTCGTTCTTTACAAGCGTATGGATTGCTACGGTAGCTGACTCAGTTGAAACTTCCGGCGTGGTAACGTAGACCCCCCAATGGCCAACATGAATCGGCCCAGTTACAATCAACCGCACGTGACGATAAATGCCCGAACCACTATACCAGCGAGTGTTAGGTTGATTCGAGTTATCGACGCGCACAGCAATGACGTTCTCGCCATCGACCAGGTAGGGCGTCAGGTCATAATGGAAACTGATATAACCGAAAGGCCGCTCGCCGAGGCACTTTCCATTTATCCAGATAGTGCTGTTCTCGTATATGCCGTCAAACTCAATCCAGACAATGTGATCACTTGCTGCTTTGTGCAGCGTGAAACGCTTGCGATACCAGCCGACGCCGGTGGGCAGGTACCCGCCAGCCCCGCCTGTTGGGGCATTTTGGTTGTAAGGGCCTTCAATGCTCCAATCATGCGGAAGATTTACCTTGCGCCAGTTGGAATCATCAAATTTGGGCTCGACTGCATCGGGAAAATCGCCCCTACTAAAGCGCCAGTCAAAATCAAAATCTATACACGTTCGGGCCTGTGACCTCGTGACATTGACATTACCGCCATTATTGTCGGGTTTGGCTGTCCCTTGAATGAGCCGTTCGGTTTTGTCCTGCTTTCTGGCAAGATCACAAGCACCAAAAAAATAACATATGACAGTTGCCAGAATAATCGATAAAATCCTCCGTTTCATTTTACGCTCCTACAAACGGCATTTGCTGACATGAGTGCACAAGTCGGATTATTGGCTTACAGAGTTCAGCCTGTTCCTAAAGGGCGCGTTACTTCACACAGGATGACAAAAAACCAAATTAAATACGATGGCTTCCTTTTATAAAGGCACGTACTATTCAATGGTCAGCACAGCGATAGACTTCGATGGAAGGGTGGCTAAGATTTTACCGTCTTGAAGTTTGATCCCATCAAGAGCCGTTGGCTTAACAGCATCAGGTTTATCGAAAGTGTTGTGAGTGTTCATCTTACTCGCTGTTAGAACTCGGCCAGTGACACTTTTAACTGTTGCGCCACGCACCTCACAGACAAGTTCAGCAGGCGCTTTAGGATTTATATTGCAAATGGACAGGTGAATCTTGCCGGCTTTGTCTTTGGATGCGGAGCATACTAACGTTGGCAACTCCTGACTATCGTATCGATACATATTACAGTTAAGGTCGCTTGGCAGATACGTCGCACCCTGGTGGACCTTGTACATTTCAAAAACATGATACGTCGGCGTAACAATCATTTTTTCGCCTTTAGTCAATATCATTGCCTGCAAAACGTTATTAGTCTGGGCAATGTTAGCCATCTTGACACGGTAACAGTGCTCATTGAACGCATTCAGGAATATACCAGCTGAGACAGCATCACGCAGCGTATTTTGCTGATATAGAAAAGCTGGATTCGTGCCGGGCTCAGCATCCCACCACGTACCCCATTCGTCGACAAATAGATTGACGCGCTTGCGGGGGTCGTACCGATCCATGATCTCAATATTCTTTTGTAGCAACTCATAGATAAATAGTGTATTCTTCATTAGTGCAAACCACTCTTTTTCGTCGAATTGGGTTGCACTGCCCTTTTCAGTCCAGTTGCCTGTCCCCCGAACGTAGTGATGCAAACTAATCGCATCCATCCGATCTCGGCAGCGTTGCATAATAACTTTTATCCAGTGATAATTCACACTTCCTGGCCCACACGCAACCTTTAGGATTTTATTGCCGGAATAGGTACGCACATAGGTTTGAAAGCGATTGTAGAGATCCGCGTAATATTCAGCCGTCATATTCCCTCCACAGCCCCAGTTCTCATTGCCCACGCCAAAGTATTTTACCTGCCAGGGCTCGTCACGACCATTCGCACGACGAAGGTTCGCCATCTCGCTGTCTCCGTTGAAAGTCATGTACTCGACCCAGTCCTGCATCTCTTCGACTGTGCCGGAACCTACGTTACCTGCAATGTAGGCCTCGCACCCAAATTGCTGACACAAATCCAGAAACTCGTGCGTTCCGAAGGCGTTGGTTTCTGTTACCATGCCCCAGTGTGTGTTTACCATTGAAGGACGCTGATCGCGCGGACCGATTCCCTCTTTCCAGTGGTACTCATCGGCAAAGCACCCCCCGGGCCAGCGAAGGACAGGGATATTTAATTCCCGCAGGGCTTGGACAACATCTTTTCTTATGCCGCGAACATTAGGGATCGACGAATCCTGCCCGACCCAGAAACCCTCGTAAATACACCGCCCCAGATGCTCGGCGAAATGGCCGTAGATTTCAGGCGCGATTACATCTTTGCCCTGATCGACATGAATGATTAGCTGATTAACATACTCTTGTTCTGAGGGTGTTTCCGCCGCTAATGAGATTCCAACTAATAACAGAACAATACTGCCCAATATCATTTTTTTTGAATTACCTGACAACATAATTCGTTCTCCTTGTAATTGTGTTTAAAAAACCTGTTTATTTTTATTATTCAAACTGACCGAATTTAAATTGAAAACTAACGTAAAATACCTATTTGACAACAACATATTGCCCTTTGTCACCTATAAAGAGCAAGAAGTCAAAAAAACAAATTCTCTGTTACTCA
>CAYNTC010000032.1:0-13915 GCA_964399795.1 uncultured Pirellulales bacterium
GTTAAACACATCGGAAGGATGAGCCATTTTTATTTACAGTATCAGTTGTTAAAGAGCTAAACTAATGTCAGTTTTTTTGGAAAGTACAGAGTAATAGATAAATACGATGTTCTTTATACCGCTAGATTTGGGAAAAAGATTGACAGAGGTAGCAAACCTTTTCAAGTTGTAAGCGAGCTTTTTCAATTGCGTAATCGTTACGTACATCCAAAGTTGGAAAAAATTAAGACGAAGATCGCGATGAATCAAAAAGATGAGAGGACCTATGAGAAGACACCAGAACACAAAAAGAATACGCCAATTTTGAAAGTTCCTTACGATTTTGCGACTTGGACAGGTGATCATTCCCGTAAAGTTGTTAGAGAGACAGTAATTTTCTTTAACCACTTCTTTTCTGAGCTTTGTGACTTGAGCGCAAAGGAATGTTCCGATTTACTAGCGCTATTTGTTAAAGGCCCGGCAAACACATCGACATTTTTGGCGGTCCACGAGATTGATATACTCAAAAAAGTTAAAAACGAATATGGGGTAGAAATAAAATTTTTAGTTTATTAAGCAAGAAAACTAGGGATAGCCATCTATAGATAGCTATGGACAGCGCACAGAAAACGGAAATGTCCGTAATAAACTAATGCCGTTTCTAAAAAATAATTGTCACATTTTGTCATTCCCGCAAGGGCGGGAATCCATTTTTTTATTTCTGGATTCCGGCTCAAGGCCGGAATGACAGGACAGTAAAAGTTATACAAATTTAATAGAAACGGCACTAATAGCAAGGAGCGAATGCACGGAATGCGACTATATCTAATCAATCCCTCAAATCCGCTTGTCAGCATTGTCAACGTCAAGCAGAGCCGCTGGAACCGCTACCGCGTGTGGAAACCGCTCAGCCTTATGGTTCTGGCGGGTCTAACCCCGCCGGAGTGGGAAATTGCGATCGTGGATGAGAACCTCAGCGTACCTGACTATCAGGCCATGCCTCGGCCGGACCTGGTGGGTATTACCGCTTTCACCTCGCAGGCGAACCGCGCTTATGAATTGGCCGGTTACTTCCGGTCTCTGGGCGTACCCGTTATCATGGGCGGCATTCATGCGACCATGCGCCTTGATGAGGTCATGGAGCGTGCGGATTCGGTCGTAACGGGTGAAGCCGAGGGCATCTGGCGGCAGGTCCTGGAGGACGCCCGGCATGGCAGCCTGAAACGCCGGTATGACGGAGGGCTTGCCGAGATAAACAATGTCCCGCTTGCCCGCCATGATTTGCTGAATGGTGGATATGCCTTCGGAGCCATTCAGACCACACGCGGATGTCCCTTGAACTGCAGCTTCTGCAGCGTGACAACGTTCAACGGGGCCAAGTACCGGCAGCGACCCATTGCCGATGTCGTGCGGGAATTTCGGTCGATTCGCGAGAAACGCGTTCTGGTGGTTGACGACAACATCATCGGCACGCGCCAAGAACACATCGCCCGCGCCAAAGACATGTTCCTCGCTATGGTACAGGCGAAGCTGCGAAAGGAATGGATTGCCCAGGCAACAATTAACTTCGCCGATGACGAAGAGCTTTTGGCGTTGGCCGCGAAGGCCGGGTGCAGAGGCGTCTTCATCGGCTTTGAGTCGCCCTCGCCGGAAGGCCTTCGGGAGGTCGGAAAGAAATTCAACCTTCTGAAAGGCCGGGACTTCCGCGACTCCGTACGGCGCATACAACGGCACAAAATTCTGGTAGTGGGTTCCTTCATCATCGGTTTGGACGTAGACGAACCTGGCATCGGTAAACGTATCGCCGAGGTGGCTAGTCAGTACGGCGTGGACAATCTCAACGTGCTGTTTTTAACTCCCTTGCCTGGCACGCGCCTGTGGGACCAGATGACATCACAGGGCCGCATCGGTCTTGATACGTTCCCGGAAGACTGGAAATATTACACACTAACCTTCCCGGTAGCTCGGTATAAGCACTTGTCTCTGGACGGCATCATCGAAGAAATGACCTCCTGCGACAGGGACTTCTATTCGATATCGCGCATTGCCCGCAGGATGTGGGGCAACTTGTGGCAATACCGCAAACCGCTGATTACCTTGGTGGGCAATCTCACATACAGGAGCAATCTCCGGCTGAACTGCAAGGCATACGCGGACCTCAAGCGTTACTGGGACAATAGGCACAATTGTGTAAAGGAGTTATGAACGGAGATGGTGCTTGACTTTTTGAAACAACCGATTCGCTGCAGTTGAAGCGGTGTCCGCGCGGCTGATCTTTTTGTTATCTGCGATTTTGGATCCTTCGGTATCGCTCGTCGTATGAATGTCGTCATGCGTGTAGTGATAGAGCTTATCGGTGGGCTAAAGCACACCCTACGGATATCTAAAAAGACGGATCGTTGTGCTACAGATTATTTTGATAGATTCCTCGACTCGGCTTCATTTCTGTCTTTGACAGAAGGAATGGGGCTTGCACGGAATGGTAGTTTTTAGATTTTTAACAGAGCGCAATCACCACTCACCAATTAAAAGGCCTCCGGCAGAATCTTTCTTGCAGCGTTGCGCAGGTAACTTGATATTTGCCTTTCCGAATTCATGCCGAGCGCTTCTCTTGCTACATTGTTGCAGTCTTCAATGGTGACTGAGCGAATAATCTGTTTTATCTCCGGTATCATAGGCGGAGTGAGCGAGAGAGTTCTGATACCCATTCCAAGCAATAACATAATGTATTCTGGTTCGGAGGCTGTCTCCCCACAAATCGCAACGTCGATTTGCGATTTATGTGCGTCCTGTATAACCGTTCTGATAAGACGCAACACCGCAGGATCCGCTGCCGAATACAGCGTAGATACTAATTCGTTTCCTCTATCCACAGCCAATGTGTATTGTGTAAGGTCGTTCGTTCCAATGCTGAAAAAGTCTGCGTCTCTTGCAAGGGTCGAAGCGGTCAAGGCGGCCGATGGTGTTTCTATCATGATGCCCACCTGGATGTCCTTGTTATACGCTATGGACTCTTCGTCAAGATCTTCCATAACGTCGCGCAAGATCATTTTAGCCTGCATCATCTCCTGCTGGTTTGTGATCAAAGGAAACATTATCCTGACCTCGCCAAGAACCGAGGCCCGAAGAATTGCATGCAATTGTGTCTTGAACATTGTGAGGTTTTGAAGGCAAAATCTGATGGATCGTAATCCCAGGAACGGATTCGGCTCAGGTGCAAACCGTTTGCTTTGCGTGTATTTGTCCGCACCAAGATCGACGATCCTTATTATCACCGGCCGGTGCTTGAAAACTCGGACAGTCTCAGCATAAGCGTCATAGTGATCTTGCTCTGTTGGCTCAGTGGGTCTGTTAAGATATAAAAACTCCGTTCGGTATAAGCCTATACCATCGCCTCCCTTTTGAAGGACTGATTCGGCCTCATCTGGAAACTCAATATTGCCCAAGAGTTTGATTTCTACACCATCACGGGTGATGGCTGGTTTTTCTTTTATGGCATCAAGTTTATGCTCGAGTTCTATGAACTCCCGCGAATATTCTTGATACTGCTTAATCGTTTCATCATCAGGATTGACGATTACTATACCGCGGTTACCATCTATAATGACCGTGTCTCCTCCTCTGACGATTTCTGTAAGGTCCTCCAGAGCGACCACTGCTGGTATACCCAAGGAGCGAGCCACGATAGCAGTGTGGCTGGTTCGTCCGCCCGCATCGGTTGCAAGCCCTTTTACGAAATTCTTGTTGAAGCTGGCGGTCTGAGTTGGGCTTAGCTCCCGAGCGACAATTGCGACCTCTTCGCTCAAATGATCAATATCCTCTCTTTTATGGCCGAGAAGCTGCTTGAGCAGACGTCTTTCCATATCGTAGATATCCGCAGCTCGCTCGCTTATGTAAGTGTCCTTAATATTGCTGAAATGTTCTGCGATTTGACGCAGGACACTCGAGACGGCATACTCTGCTGTAACGGATTCTGAATGAACTAAATCCGTCACTTTCCTTCGCAGACTTCTGTCGCGCAAGTAGCGCAGATGCACCGCAAAAATATCTTTTATCCTGCCGCCTCCGGTTTGATCCTGTGCCTGTTCAAGTTCGGTCAACTCAGCGATCGCATCTCTAAAGGCATTTCGCACACGCTGGATCTCTGTTATCCGTTGCGAAGGATTTATAGAACGCCGAGGAATTCTGTAGTCTTCAGAGTCTATGATTAGCGACTTGGCTATAGAAATACCTGGGGAAACGGCTATTCCTTTTTTTATCTCCATCTCTTGTTTCTACTCGTTTTTAAGGTTCTCCTGTTTGTCTTGCCCTTTTTCATCGGAGATTTGCTCTTCTAAAAACTCGCGTAAAGCGTTTATCGCTTTTTCCGCTTCTGTTCCTTCGGCTCTTATAGTAAGTTTGGTCCCCCGTACCGCCGCGAGCATTGTAATTTGCATAATGCTTTTGCCATCTACAGTGTCTTTGCCATTGCTGACTGTTATATCACAAGAAAACTGATTTGCGAGATCAACGAATCGCATTGCCGGCTGCATGTGTAAGCCGTCCGTCTCTTTTATCTCAACTACTGTTTCGTATATTGTTTTTTCCAATGCGTCCTCTCCAGTTGTATTTCAACTCCGGTTGCGCCGCGAGGTGTCCAGGAATTGCCTGTGTCAAAGAGAGGGATTCTCATCGGCCTCTCTGAGAAGATCCTCGACATCCTCAGGTTCATTGCACTGTCTTAGAAACTTACGGAACTTTTCTTTTTGCAAGTGCCTGAAGATTTTTTCCATCGCCTGCAGATGCCTGTCAGGATTGTTTTCAGGGCTTATCAAGAGTATCACTGAGTAAACGAGCTGTTTATCCAGGGCAGAAAAGTCGATCCCTTTGCTGCTTTGTCCGACCGCGGCAACAACGTCGTCAACCGCTGGATGCTTAACGTGAGGTATTGCAATGCCCTTGCCCATCCCAGTACTTGCTTCGTTTTCCCTTTTGATGACTGCTTTGGCGACATCCTTGCAAGTTCCTTCGCTCAGCTTGCCAGCTTTATCAAGTGACGTAACAAGTTCCGTAATTACGTCATCTCTGTCTGTAGCTTTCAACTGTGTAATAATTGCTTTAAAACAAACAAAATCGGCGAATTTCATCGCAACCGTCTGAAATAATAAATTGCCTATCAATCGATAACAAAGGACAAGAAAACTGTTTCTCAGAAACCTGTATCGAAGCTAAGTAAATTCTGAATTGCCGGTATGCTTTTTATTTCGTTCTTTGCTCTTTTTTCTTCTGAGCTGTCGTTCGAGCTTATGAACAGCTGTATCTATACATTGATAAGCATCTTCGCCCATTTCGGTAACAACGAAGATATTGCTATGTTCACCCCTTGCTATTACCTCAACGCTAAAGCTGGAGCCCTGACCGCGGTCGATGATTACCTCAACCTGATTGATACCATTGTAATATCTGGGAAGCTTTGAAGTCTTTTCCTCTGCATGGTTTTTAATAGCTTCCGTTACCTCAACGTGTTTGCCAGTAATTGTGAAAAGCAAAACCGGCCTCCTTAACTATTCTGTAAAAATAAATGCTTAACTTTCTTCATTTTCAACAAGAGCTTTCGGCAGGTTAGGTACTCGCTGGCTATCTGGTGCCACGACCCCTGCGCTGATTGCGAATCTGAACGCCTCTTCTATCGTCATATCCAAGGCTATAGTCTGTTCTTTCGGTACCATTATTACGTAGCCGGTAACCGGTGTTGGCGAGTTGGGTATCAGAACAGTAAGAAAATCCTTTTCTGCATTCTCTGCTACTTTCCTGAGACCTGAACCAGTAACCAGACCTATCGACCATATTCCCTTTCGAGGATATTCAAGAGCAACCACCCGCGAGAACATCTTTTCCTGTTCTTCCGGCGTGAGCACAAAGTCAGTTACTTGTTTTACGTATGGGTAAACGCGTCTTAGAAATGGCGTGTTCGTTATGAATTCTTCAATGAAGCGCCAAACCGCTCTGCCCACGACACTGGCCAGAAGAGCACCCACCAGGAATACGGCGACCACTGCTAATAGGAAACCCACCGTCGAACCTGCTGTTCCCTCCACAAAAATATCAATCAGCTCTTCTTTGGAAATCCCCCCTTCGCTCTGGACGAACATTATTAGCCTTACCAGGCCGCGGTTTATGTGGATGCTTATATTATCTTGGATGAACCTATAGAGCCCGATGAATATCCAGAGCGTCAAGATGGTCGGCAATAGTACTGCCAATCCCCGCAAGAAGTAGCTTTTGAAGCGCCTCGTAACGCCCATATTTTCTACGATAGTTTTTCGTTAATGACTGGCCGATACACGTTTTCTTGAGTATGGCTGATAAAACAGCTCTCGGTCGAAAACACCATAGGTTAATTTATAAGCTCATCACCGTCAATAGAAAAGTCTTTCGGCAAATGTGCCCCGCACAAATGGATAACTGCTCCGGGCAAAGAAGCAAGTATCCAGACGAAACGCTGACACAGGGCTAATGCTACCACTTGTTCGGCGCCTGTTTCTGTAAAGCGGGTAAAAAGCTCTCTGAGCCCCCCTTCGAGAATGCCCATACCAGCTATACTCACAGGCAGTGCTGCTGCCACCCATGCCAAAGGAAAGAAAACAAAATAATGTCGTACATCTGCCGCCATTTTAAGATTCTGTCCAAGAAGCCAAAATGCTATGATTACGGCGCTTTGAATCAGAATTGTTAATGCAAACGCCGCAAGGACTGTTAGCGGTTTACTGCAGTAGATGCCTATGGATTCTCTAATCTTCCGAATGGCTGTGATGCCGTGTGAGCTAACCTGCGCCCAGAGTTTAGCCATCATTCGTCGGCCTTTCCTGTTAAAAGAAAAAGCACCGATGACCGCCCCTATACCGACAAAAAGCCATATAAAAATCCACCTGTATGCGAAAACAGACTCAAAAAAGCTGCTGCTGGGCTGTGAGCTCAAAGCGCCAGCTTTGCCCCGCATGTAAAGTAAGTAGCCACAAATCGCCATTGCCAGCATGCTGAGCAATCCAATTAGTCTATCTACAAATACGCTTAATGCGCCTTGCAGCTTCCTCTCGGTATGCTTAGTTACGTACCAAGCCTTAAGAAAGTCTCCACCCACTGAACCAGGCATAAAGTTATTATAAAAAAGGCCCAGAAAATGTAATCGAACAACAGCCCAGAAACCAACGTATATGATTTGCGCTCTCAACAATAACCACCATCGCAGACCTATTAGGATTTGGTTTACAGTAAATACACCCAATGCAAGAATGAAGTACCATGGATTGAGGTTGGCAAAGATAGAAAACAATTGGTTCCAGTCCTGGCCACGAAATACCCAAATAAGTGCAACCACTGCAACGGAGGTGCGGATCGCAATTGAGACGTGCTTGAGTTTTTTTGACCTTGGGCCGTCCGGCAATTTCTATTTCCTCAAATAGCTTGTTTTCGTAAATGATACTTGGTAATACTATTTCTGGCAAGATACAGCTAATTGGGTAATTGCCCCAACGAATGTGGAAATTTTACATTGCCCAAAATGTCTTATAGTTTTTGGTCAAGGATGCGTATATCTTTATACCTGAAGCAGCAAATCACTAAATTCTGGACACCCACTAAATAGGCAATTTAGGAGACCAAATAGGTGACTACAAAACAGATCGAAGAGGGTTTTGAGTTCACCCCGAGGTTCGATGATAGCGGTCTGATACCGGCCATAGCTCAGGACGCAAAGACTGGTCAAATTTTGATGGTTGCTTATATGGACCGTCAGGCTTTAGATCTTACAATCAAGACCGGTTACGCAACATACTTTAGCAGGTCCCGACAAAAAGTATGGAGGAAGGGGGAGCAGAGCGGTCACGTCCAAAAGGTACAACAGATACTTGTTGACTGCGACCAGGACTGCCTCGTTTTGAAAGTGATTGTTGATACTGGCCAATGTCATGTAGGTTACCGGTCGTGCTTCTATCGGGCGCTAAAAAAGGGAACCAGCACAAATTTAGAGTTTATAGCGGAAAAGGTTTATGACCCAAATGAGGCGTACAAACGGCAAGACTGAGACGCTATTATGGCTACCCGTTTGCATTTTGGTTGTCTAAACGCCGTTTTCAGGCCTGTTATTCAGCAAATGCCCCCAATTTGCTCTTGTATACGTCCTATAATTTTAGCTTGATTTTGGCTGGGAGCGGTGTTATACTTCTTTGTCGACTGTGCAGGAGAATGAGTGAGGAGTGAAAGCTATGTTTTTTTCTATTATTTTTAATTTTTTTGCTGGAGAAGAAGATTTTCTGCGCCGATTGCGCTGAGTAAGCGAGCGGCGCGTAGCCTGTCTATGCCCGCCACTGCAAGATAACCTTTTAACGGTGGGCATTCTTGCCGAAAGGAAAACTTTTTTTGGAGGACGTCGTCATGAGACGCGTAAAATCAAATTTAAACTGGCTGGTTTTATTAATTGTATTTATCGGAGCGGCCATTTCCACGAGCCGTGCGGCAGCGGTTGTTGATAATTTCAACATAGACATTGGCGACGATAACGCATTTATTGGCGGCAGTGGCACGGGCTACGATGGTGGCAAGTGGTATTTCTACACCAACACCATGTGGTGGGTTCAGTGGTTTTACAACGCTCCCTACAATACCAGCCGTATGAAAGAGATCGATATATCTTTTGATGTAACACCTTTAGATCCCAGCCTGTCATCAACTGTAAAAGTGGGATATAATTGGTCTAGTCCGGCGTGGTCGCAACTCGGCAAGGGGCACCCCCCGTTGCCGAGCGATGTTTCTGATGCTCAAACCGAGGGTCAGTTCATTCAACGTCGTGCCTTCTTTATCAGATCTATACCTTCTGGTTCTGACACTACACATATCGACCGACATTTTGAGATTTCGAATTATAATCCGGAATGGGTTTCTGTGGAAGTGTGGGGCGAAAATGTTGCAATTACTAATGGCACGATCAGCCACAATTGTGTTTCCAAGGGACTAAAACTGGAAGAGCTGGATTTCGGTGATGCACCAGACAGTTCAGGAGCGCCAGAATATCCGACACTTTTAGTCAATGATGGTGCGAGGCACGTTATCGGTGGTCCATGGCTCGGCGATTCCGCAGACCAACCGGATGCCGAGGCTGATGGCCAACCTGACCTTGCCCTCGGTGACGACGACGATGGCAACGACGATGAAAATGGAGTAAACATTCCTCCATTGGTCCGGGGTCAAGATATACTTATTACCGTTGACGTAAACGGCGGTGGAGGAAATGTTGACGCATGGATTGACTTTGATGGCGATCAGAGCTGGGAGACTGGTGAAAAAATCCTCAGCGAGTTTTTATCCGATGGGCTTCATACAATAGCTGTTACCGTGCCGGGTAGCGCTAAAGTCGGACAGTCTTTTGCCCGGTTCAGAATCAGCACCCTTGGTGGGCTGGCACCCACCGGAGAGGCACCCGACGGCGAGGTGGAGGATTATGAGGTAGAAATTACTCAATTGCCGTCCAACGCCAAGTGGGTACAGTTGCCGGATTCTACGCGATATGGAGTTGATACCCTTCTTACCAGCCAGGTTACAATAGGAGATGATTTCGTGTGCACGGCAAGCGGGCTGGTAACGGGCATACGATTGTGGGGTTCCTGGAAGGGTGATACTAAAGGCCAGATCGATAATATTACTTTGAGCATCCACGATAACGATCCAGCGGGATCAAGTGGTTCTGATCCAAATAATTTAATTGCTCAGCCTGAACCCGATGTACTATGGTCAAAGACTTTTGGATCTGGGCAGTTCAGTGAATCTTTATACTACATTATTTCAGAAGGTGCGTATTGGATTGGTCATACCAGCGGCAGCCTGATTCCGGGTGATGATACGGAGGTCTGGCAATTAGATTTTGATATCGATCCTGAAGAGGCGTTTACACAGCAAGGTTCTGTCAGTGAACCGGTAATCTACTGGCTGCTCGTTCATGGAGTAAGTACAAGTAGTGGTGACTTTGGTTGGAAGAGTCGACAATGGATGCAACAATCTAATGGACAGGGTGTGAGAGGTTATGGATGGGGCATTCCGGATGAGTGGTACACAATGCATTTTTCGGATGGTCACCCATTTCAGTATCGACTTATGGATATGTCATTTATGCTTACAAGCGGAGAGGGCCCGTCGGTACCGAATGACGACTGTGCAGACGCAGAGTCGATCGGTAATGTGACGAGTAAGGCATTTGACACCACCGGAGCGACTTTCGATGGGCCTGGTCACTGCACTCATGCACCGAATATATGGTATTGTTACACTGCTACTTGCACAGGTGACGTAACAGTTAGCCTATGCGGAAGCAGTTATGACACTATGCTTGCGGTCTACGATGGTTGTGGATGCTACCCGAGCCAGGGTGATTTGATCGAGTGCAACGACGACTATTGCGGTTGGCAATCGGAGATTACGTTCTCTGCAACCGAAGGAAAACATTACCTGATTGAAATTGGAGGCTACGGCAGCGAAACCGGCCAGGGTCAGTTAAGCATTAGTTGCGAAGCACAGCAGGCTGATAATGATGACTGCGATAATGCTAAGTCGATAGGAGATGTAACGAATATGTCGTTTGATACAACGTCTGCGACGTTCGACGGACCTGGTCACTGCACTCACGCTCCAAATATATGGTATTGTTACACTGCCACTTGCACGGGTGATGTAACAGTCAGCCTATGCGGAAGCAGTTATGACACTATGCTGGCGGTCTACGATGGTTGTGGATGCTACCCGAGCCAGGGTGATTTGATCGAGTGCAACGACGACTATTGCGGTTGGCAATCGGAGATTACGTTCTCTGCAACCGAAGGAAAACATTACCTGATTGAAATTGGAGGCTACGGCAGCGAAACCGGCCAGGGTCAGTTAAGCATTAGTTGCGAAGAAGAGCAGGCTGATAACGATGACTGCGATAATGCTGAGTCGATAGGTGAGGTAACGGATAAGCCGTTTGACACAACGTCTGCAACGTTCGACGGGCCTGGCCACTGCACACATGCCCCGAATATTTGGTACTGCTATACTGCTACATGCACCGGCGAGGCTACTGTAAGTCTATGCGGCAGCAGTTATGATACTATGCTTGCAGTCTATGATGGTTGTGGATGCTACCCGAGCCAGGGTGATTTGATCGAGTGCAACGATGACTATTGTGGTTGGCAATCGGAGATTACGTTTGATGCGACTGCTGGTAGCCATTATCTAATCGAGATTGGCGGATATGGCAATGAAAGTGGGCAGGGCGTATTGAACATCAGTTGTGAAACGCTAGGTCCATCAAACGACGACTGTGATGACGCTAAGTCGATAGGTGAGGTAGTGGATATGTCGTTTGACACAACGTCTGCGACGTTCGACGGGCCTGGCCACTGCACACACGCCCCGAATCTTTGGTACTGCTATACCGCTACGTGCACCGGCGAGGCCATTGTAAGTCTGTGCGGCAGCAGTTATGATACCATGCTTGCGGTTTACGATGGTTGTGGATGCTACCCAAGCCAGGCTGATTTGATCGAGTGCAACGACGACTATTGCGGTTGGCAATCGGAGATTACGTTCTCTGCAACCGAAGGAAAACATTACCTGATTGAAATTGGAGGTTACGGCAGCGATACCGGCCTGGGCACGTTGAACATTAGTTGCGAACCTGAGCAGGTTGATGAATTTGATTTTGGAGATGCTCCACAAGCACCTTATCTTACGACACGGTCGGCTAACGGCGCCCGACATCTGTTGCCTTCTGTGCCTCAAATGTATTTGGGCGCCAGCGTTGATGTTGATCTTGATGGTCAGCCGAACGCCACGGCAACAGGTGATGACAACGATGGCAATGACGACGAAGATGGCGTCACATTCACATCGCAGTTGGTACCTGGGCAGACGGCGAGTGTCAAGGTCTCGGCCAGTAAGGCGGGACGTCTGGATGCTTGGATTGATTTCGATGGCAACGGCAAGTGGATTGATGCAGGCGACAAGATTTTTTCATCGCAGCTTTTATCGGCAGGATTGAACTCACTTAGTTTTTCTGTACCGAGCACAGCCACGTCAGGCATCACGACCTTTGCACGGTTCCGTTTCAGCACTGCTGGTGGATTGAGTTATTATGGCTCAGCACCAGATGGTGAAGTCGAAGATTACTCTGTAACAATCGGGTATGAATTTAAACCGGCTGTCGAGCACATTAAGTGGTCTCAGCCACCTATCGAGATTGATCCGCAAAGTGAGACGCCGGTGTTCTGTGGATGGGACGAGCCGTCCTACTTCTCTTATACCGGCGGTGCATGCGTTGTTATTGAAAATTTCGAGGATGGAGATATTGTAGAATATTCGGTGCCTTCAGGCGATGCCCATTCTGTCACCGCCGCCGCAGCTCATGATGGTGCGTACGGTTTGGAGGATTCAAATCCGGGCTCTTCCGCTAAATGGATATATCGTGACGATCCAGATGTGCATGTTGCTCAGGGAGATACGATTTCCTATTGGGTCAAGCTGTTGGATGATGAGACTTTGGGCCGGGTCTATTGTGGCTTTGGTGCTACATCCAGCGGAGCGTATAGCATCATCGCTGCAGCGAACACCAACACGTTCTTGATTCAGAAGAACGTGGGATACAGCCATAATACAATTGGGTCCGTTTCTCAGTACTGGACACCCAACAAGTGGTACCGCTTGGAGGTAGAATGGGGCATCGGCGGCGATATTGTAGGGAATCTTTACGACAGCGACGGAACTACATTGCTCAATACAGTTACAGCTTCTAGCGATACTTACACCAGTGGTGGTATCGCCTTCCGTGGATTCGAACACGTTTACGTGGATACCATCGAACGTTGCAAGCCGAGCGCTGTGCAAATATCTGTAGTTTCTGCGGATTCTATGATGTCTGGAGCCCAGGCAAAGGTTGTTGAGCCTCGCGACCCCGAAGATGCGGTGGGCTGGGACAGTGATAATGAGGCTTACATATTCGACGATATTGATGAAAATGATACTACCCCTTCCATTTCGTCTACCGCCGTGAAAAAGACAGCAAAGAAAGTATCGGCTGAGTTCTCTGACCTGAATGGAACGAGTTCAGCTGGGGCAGGGGTTTATGCCAAGCAGATTCGGGCGACAAAACTCGCATCAGGTAATAAGACGTTGGTAATCGAGACGAGAATGGGCATCTCCGGTTCTGTCCTTAATGCCCTTGACTCGCTTGGTCACTCTTATGACTTTATCTCAACCGATAGCCTCTCAAGCATTGACTTCTCACCATACACTACGATAATTCTCGGTATGGATGGAGGTCAGACCGACGAGGCTGATATGGATCATCTTGC
The DNA here is from genome assembly GCA_964399795.1 of uncultured Pirellulales bacterium. Lineage (GTDB taxonomy): Bacteria > Planctomycetota > Phycisphaerae > Sedimentisphaerales > Anaerobacaceae > CAYNTC01. The sequence goes on from CAYNTC010000032.1 coordinate 13,335, forward strand.
AGACCACATCGAGACGGGTGCCAAGCTTATTCTTTTAGGTGGGACGAATTACAGTTCATTTGCACAGGGCCTGAATAACAACTTCATTCAAATAAACACAGCTATTCGTTCGTGGCGAAAAGTGTCGGGTTCGCCAGATATTAAGGTGATCAGTTCAACGGATCCACTTGCATCAGGACTTCCGGCAACCTATAACTTCGCTAACGACAACGCTACATACTATATGGCGCGTATTACGGATTCTACTGCTAAGACTATTGTTGAAAATGGTGATGGTTGTCCGTGTCTGGTGACCAAGGCAATTGATTTAGGTGAATTGATTTTCTTTATCAATTCGCCAAATGAGAGTTACTGGGGTGAGTCGGCTGATCTTGAGATACTCAAAACCATATTAGAAAACGCCCTTAGCATTAGTAATGTTACTGGCAAAGTAGTTGCTGATGATTTCCGTTGTTTGGGTAATATTCCGATATCCTCAATCCACTGGTGGGGATCATATCAAGGCTGGGATGGTGCTGAGCCGCCTCAGGATCAGCCGGTAGCCTGGCAAATCGCGTTCTGGTCAAATACGCCTGCCGATC
>CAYNTC010000033.1:0-13912 GCA_964399795.1 uncultured Pirellulales bacterium
GACTCAAAACGGGTTGCAATAGTAAGTGCTCTGCCAATGGCTGAATAATGTGCGTTACCGCACATAGTACGCTCAAAATCGTCCATGAATATATCAGGTTTCATTATTCTATAACATAATAAGCAACACAATACCTATAGCACAAGTACCTGAGGCATAAATTTCTACCGATTTTATAATACCATTATATATATCGCCGTTGTGAAGCAAAGACCGTTTTACATCACTGAACTGATTAAAAATTTATACGCCTCAGGTGGATAAACAATGGATGATAACGATTTTGGCACTCTAGCGACAAATAATGCGGATATGTTTTCCATATGTTCTATCTCATCCTACAATTGAGAGGGCAAGGTAAGGGACGAGATTGAACACTATAAAGAATATCTTGTACAATCCGATGAAGGAGTAGATTGCTATGTTGAACGCCTCTCTGGACAGTGAGAACCATCTGCTGTGCGTTCGATAGATCCAATCACCGGCGAAGGCACAGATCAGTGACGAGAGAATCAGCAACGCCCCATTAATAATCGTGCACCACATAAAAAAAGCTCGAACGATGGTTATATCCATAGTGTCTCTCCTTTTTCCTGCGTGAATAGGACATAATAATGTACAACACGATAACTATAGCACAAGTACCTAGGGCAAGATTTAGCCCATGGATCAAGTCTCAAATAAAGTAATCAAAATCACAAGACTTGAATGTAAGGCCCGCCTATAGCCATCCGCTCAAGGGACAACTTAGGCCCTTTTTTATAATTGAATATTACATTATTAGGATTACTTCTTTTTCTTAACTAATTCTACTCCTTTTTTAAAAGCGATTTTCTTGAGGTTTTCCTTAAGAATTTTTGCTTTGACTTTATTATCATCCATTTTGATATTGTCTGCTTTGATTTTCCGGATTGCTTTGTTTAATGAACTTTCTAAACTTGTTAAGTCAAGCAGGCACGCTGCTCTACAGAAAAAACTTCTTGATCTGCCATCATCAAAATTCCCAATCATTCTTTCAAGTAACTTAATTCGCGTTTTCTGCTGGTCTATAAATTTTTTAATCCCATGTTCTTTTATAAAATTTAAATTTAGCATAACTACCTTATTCGACGGGTAAGAAGAAGATTCCTCTAATTGCTGATATTCTTCATCCGTTTTAAATTTATAACACGGAAAGTCTGAGCATTCACCACAAACTTCAAGATTCTTTTTCTTGACGCAACAAGTTATGAAAGAACATGATGGGTGTTTATTAAAGAAATCAGGGCCACCACATCCAGGGCATCTCGATGTCCCTTTGGTGTAGTATCTTGGGCATAAGCCACAATCAAGACCACATACGCCGATTGTTGGGTATTTTTTCAAGATAGGTTTTGTTTGTCCCATAGATTTCATCTTCCTAAAAAACGGGTTTGAAATTTAAGATAATCCTTTGTTTATTACTCACACTGACCGTTTTTATTGTCATGCTGAGCCGAAAGGCGAAGCATCCGGCTTTAGCAAAAGAAAAACCATATTTTCTCTGGCCAGATTCTTCGCTTCACTTCGTGGAGTTTACCCTTGAGCGGAGCGAAGGGCTCAGAATGACAAGGCGATATATGTCTTTGGAAACAAAAGACTTATCAATAATAATGTTAGTAAATCGGTCAGTTTGAGTTTATTAATTCATTTATTTCATTAAGATGTAGTTTGAAATGTCGAGGGAAATCAACGACCATGGCTTTTAGTGATATTTTTTCATTTGAAGCAGATATCCAAACACTGTCCAATTTCTCAGTATTTATATTTCGAATCACGTGTACAATGTGCATATTGGCAGATTTCCATAATTGAACCAAGTTGTTCCAATCTTTCTCCTGATAGTTCTGAATGGCAATCCATCTGTCATTATTTCCAAGATTTGCATAGTCCGGAAAGATCAAAGGACTTTGCTGGTATTGCAAGTGAATTATGCGATGCGTGTTATTGGAGGCAGAATCTACCATGTGTCCCACAATCTGCTTGATGGTGCGATTTTGACTGTTACGTCGCTTAGTGATAACATCATTGTCAAGAGCTAATAGCTTTGGTTCCCATTCTTTAATTAGGGATAACAACTCCTGGTTTATTGATTCAAATTCATTCATAATTTCTACTTTCATATTGCAATTAAAATTGAGTTACAAATATGTATAAACGAACTCCGTATTATTTACAAGCAAGATAAATGAACTTGTGATGAAAGTAAAATATTTCTATCTCAGTCATGTGGAAAATAATCTCTGTTTTTAAGGTGGGGCATTCATTCTCTTCCCAAAGGGATGCGAAGGACGAAGGTCCTACCCTATAAGGTTGGTTTTTTGAAGCGCATTTCTTATTTTGCTTTTCATCATATCGGTAGGAGAACTACTGAGTGAGGAAATTCGCCCTTTTATGGGTAGGTACCATCCGAGGCCAGATGTCTCGACTTCGCTGGCGCTCCGCTCGACATGACAAGCGGATATTAATGGTAAGCCATAGGCTTATAAAAGGCTTAGCCTTAAAATGGCACATGGCTAAACACGTAAAAATTGGTGGGCTAAATATAAGATATATGCAGTCTTGTAATAAATGCTATATGTGATGAATAATTGACAATTCTGGCGAACTTTTGTACAAACTTCGCCGTAAGATTCATAGTTTTTTTACGGGGAGCATGTGTTTTTGGAGAAAAATATGAAAACGGGGCATTTACTCAAAGATTATTTTGTGACAGTGATATTGTTTATGTTCGTTGGGGGTCTATATAGTACAGCTGGGGCGGCTGATTGGCCCAATTGGCGAGGGCCAAATCAGAATGGCATATCAGAAGAAGGTGATTGGACTACGAGCTGGCCACCTGAAGGACCAAAGATTCTGTGGGAAAAATCAATCGGGACGGGATTTGCATCAATGGCTGTAAGTGACGGACGGGTCTACGCAACGGGAAACATCAATGATAATGACATTGTTTATTGTCTTGAGGCTGGGACGGGAAAGGAAATATGGAAGAAATCTTATCCGTGTCCCCTGTATAGAAAAAACCATGAAGGGGGTCCTGCTGCGACACCGACAGTGCACGATGGAGCGGTTTATGTATTTAGTAAAGATGGTGACGTATTGCGATTGAATGCAACGGATGGACAGATTGTCTGGCATACAAAGCTAGTAAAAGATAAGGATTTTGAATATCCAACGTGGTACTTTTCCAGTTCGCCTTTAATAGTAGATGATCTGGTAATTCTTAATGCTGGTAAGGGTGTTGCGCTTAATAAATCCGATGGCAGCCTGGTGTGGGAAAATGGAAAAGGCCCAGGTGGATACGCCAGTGCGGTGCCCTTTACTATAGGGGAGCAAAAATGCGTTGCTCTATTCGGATGTAGAGAACTGGTCGGTCTGGTTGCATCAACGGGAAAGGTGATGTGGGAATTTAACTGGAAGACCAGTTATGACATTAATGCGGCTGATCCAATAATCAAGGGAGACCAGATATTTATCTCATCAGGGTACAAAAAAGGCTGCGCATTACTCAAAATGGAAAGTAGCCGTGTTAAAGAACTCTGGAAAAGCAAAAACATGAGCAACCATGTCAATAGTTGCGTGCTCTGGCAGGGATATGTGTACGGCTTCGATGGTCAGGCAGGAGGCAGAGGAGAGCTTGCGTGCGTTGATTGGAACAGCGGTGAACAGAAATGGTCGCAGAAAGGGATGGGTACAGGCTCTGTTATGCTGGCTGACGGTAAGCTAATTATCCTTGGTGAACGAGGTAAACTGGTTATTGCGAAGGCTTCGCCTCAAGGTTATGAACAGCTTGCAGAAGCCCAGATACTAAGGGGCAAATGCTGGACAGTGCCGGTGCTTGCAAACGGCAGGATTTATGCGCGTAATGCCGTGGGCGATTTAGTCTGCGTAGATGTGAGGCAAAGTGATTCGACCATCCTGAGCAAAAAGTGAGTTGCTACTCAATATTGCCTTTTATGGACTAACTCTTGAGATTACCTTTATAGGTTGAGCAAGGAGAAACTCTATGGAAAAAGCCAGCGAAAGAACGTTGTACGTGATGGTCTCACTTTGCTGCGCGATTTATCTTGGTTTTTGTAGCGATGCGAAGGCCAACGATTGGGATCAGTGGCAAGGCTTAGATCGAGATAACAAATCAAAGGAGACTGGTCTGCTAAAGAAATGGCCTGAAGGTGGTCCGAAACTTTTATGGTCGGTTGACGACATTGGGCAAGGCTGGTCGTCTGTTTCTGTCTCAGGTGGAGTTGTGTATGTCACGGGTCTTAAGAACAAGCAGGAATATCTTTATGCCTTTGATTTGCAGGGGAATAAAAATTGGCAGAGACAATATGGCAAAGCCTTTATGAGGTCTCACTTCGGTGCGCGTACTGCTCCTACGATTATTGGCGGAAGTGTTTACGTAATAAGCAGTAGTGGGGAGGTTGCATGTATGGATGTATCGAGTGGTGAGGTGAAATGGAGTGTAGACTGCCGTAATAAATTCGGTGGCAAATACGGGACCTGGGGGTACGCGGAATCTGCTCTAGTTGTAGATGGGAAGGTTTTTTTCACGCCTTGCGGTGACCAGACGACGATGGTTGCGCTTAACGATAAGACAGGGGAAACTGTTTGGGCCAGTGCCAGTTTAAACGATCAGTGTGCATACGCTTCACCAATACTGGTTGAAAGGAACGGGAAAAAACAGATTGTCACGGTTACGGGCAGCTATATCCTGGGGATTGATGTAGAAGATGGTGAGATCCTGTGGAGGTATGATTACGCTGAGAGAGAACCGCCGGAAAGAGGGGGAAGAGCGTGTAACAACGCAGTTACACCTATTTATCATGATGGGCATATATATGTCACGAGTGGTTATGACCATGTAGGTGTGATGCTGGAGCTATCCGAAGATGGGACAGAGGTGTCACTGAAATGGTCAGACAAGACTCTTGATTGTCACCACGGCGGGGTTGTTTTAGTAAACGGCTATATCTATGGTGCAAGTTGGATCAATAACGGCAATGGTAATTGGGTATGTCTCGACTGGGACAGCGGCAAGGTTATGTATGAGAAGGAATGGTTCTGCAAGGGCTCAATAATATATGCAGATGGTATGCTTTACTGTTATGAGGAGAAAAAAGGAAACATCGGGCTTGTAAAGGCTTCGCCGAAAGGGTTCGAGGTTACAAGCTCATTTTTAATCACGAAGGGTAGCGGTGAACATTGGGCGCACCCTATTATCAGCGATGGAAGACTGTATATGCGGCACGGCGATACGTTGATGGTCTACGACATCAAGGCAACCAGTCAAGACATGTAGATAAAATTAATTACATCTTGGTTAAATCTATTTCTTCAGGAGATAATGAGGTATCAGTAAAAGATTCTGGGCAGATGAGAATGAATATCCGGAAAATATTTATGACGGTCTTGGTTGGCACTTTGATGCTGGTGGCGGAGGCCAGCAAGCTTCAGGCTGCATCGATCCATATCCCTAATGCGTCATTTGAATTGCCACAAACCAACTTCGTGGATGCTAACATTGACTTCTGGCAAAAGTCGCCAAAGCCATCGTGGTATGACGAGAGCGGTGGGTATTACTGGGACCAGCTAACAGGTGTGTTCCTTAACGTCGCTCCTCCAGATCCCGATCACATCGACAACTGTGATGGTAACCAGGCAGTATGGCTTTTTGCTGTGCCGGAAGTCGAGTTGTTCCAGGATCTGACGACCACCTTCGAGCTGGGCAAATCCTACCACCTCACGGTCGGAATCTTCGGTGGCGGCGGCAATATGAAAGGCGATGTCCCCATTCAAATCGGCTTGTATTACCGCGACGCAGAGAATAAGAAGGTCTCAGTAGCAACAACAACCTTCACGTACGACACGGATATCGGCTACGTCAAGCACTTGAATGACGTCCAGTTGGATATTGCGCCAGTAACGGTTAGCAATCCCTGGGCTCGTAAGAATATCGGCGTGCAGATGGTTTCCACCTTGGCGGACTATGGAAGGGCCGGTGGATACTGGGTCCTGGACAATGTTCGCCTGACGAAGTCGCGACCTGGGCCAGACTTCACGGGCGACTTTTTCGTAGATATGGAGGACTTCGTAGTGATGGCCGGGGAGTGGCTGTCATGTACGGACACGACGGCGGACCTAACGGGCGACGGATGTGTGACTATGGAGGACTTAAAGATATTGCTGGAGTCCTGGCTGGAGAGTACCCCGGACTTCACGGGCGACTCTTTCGTAGATATGGAGGACTTCGTAGTGATGGCCCAGGAGTGGCTATCATGTACTGAAGTGACGACAGACATGACGGGTGATGGATGCGTGACTATGGAAGACTTGGCGATATTGTTGGAGTCCTGGCTGGAAAGTATGTAGGAGTAATATTACTTGAACGTTCCACGTGTCCAGCAGTGGTGGTATAAGAGTATCTGGAGGTACAGTGCAATCTGTGATGAGCTGTCTCTTTATAAACCGTGGTAATCATCGCTACAGCGCCTTTACGCTAGTCGAGTTGCTGGTGGTTATCGTGGTTGTGGCTATTCTTATGGGTTTACTGATCCCGGCGTTGACGTTGGCTCGAGCGTCGGCCCGGAAAATTTCCTGTATGTCCAATCTGAGTCAAATCGGCATAGCCATCCATTCATATTCCTTTGAGTACAACGACAGTATCCCTATAGGACCCACAGCTCCACCTTTTCTGTCGCCTGCCGACTTCTATCCATCCACGGGGGCACCGACCAGTTTGGTTTCGCTAAGAAACGGCGAACCGGTTGGTCTGGGATTGCTGCTGCGAGAGCATCTGCACCAGCAGCCCAAGGTCCTTTTCTGCCCTGATCCCGACCAGTATATTTCCGCTGATGCTGAGCTTGCCAATGTCGGCATCCGGCAGGCCCAGTGCAGCTACTACTACCGTCACGCCTCGGTAACACGCCTGTTTGACAGTCCTACCGACCCGCCTCCATATCACGTTGCGCTCACTAACCTGGGCCAAAATCGTAATGGACGGCCGATCCGTGCTTTGGCTATCGATACCCAGTTCTTGTGTCCTCCCGACTTGGCTGAGTTTAATGTCAAGCCGCGAACACATCATCAGGAGAAATTTGCGAATATCCTATTCTCCGATGGTCACGTCGTCTCTAGCCTTAACGCGGACGGCTGGTTCACGGTCGACCTCTGCGACTACACCTATATACGCGACGCATTCGACAAGATACTTGAGGTTCTGGAACATGCTGATGAAGAGCAATGAGTTCTCGATAATTTGACACAAACGCCGATTAATAAATGCAAGATAAACAAACAAAGATGTACGATGAAAGCATATCGAAGGACAAAGAAAGAAGCAGTAATATCCAGAACAAAAAAGTTCCACAAGGTATGCGAGTATACTCCCTCGCTGAGGAGCTTCTCAGCAATTGCCCTTACACAGCTATGATTGTGCTGGGAGCACTTATTTTCTTTGTAAGCAACACCGTACCACTTTGGAAATGGATAACAACAGGTGCTTATTTGATATACGGCGTGGCAGGAACACTTTGGATAATATTGTTCATTTGTCCTTACTGTAGCTACTGGGGTACAAGGTCTTGCCCTTGTGGATACGGCAGAATAGCATCAAAGCTTAGAGAGAAGAAAACCAATGGCTATTTTATGGATAAATTCAAGAAGCATATTCCCGTTATTGTGCCATTGTGGTTTATTCCAATATTAATTGGAGTTCCGTCCGTCATACGCAGCTTCTCATGGTTGCTTCTCATTTTGCTTGTCTTTTTTGCCATTGACGCATTTGCAATTCTGCCACTTTTTTCAACAAAACATGGCTGCAAGGAGTGCCCTCAGAAGGACTCCTGTCCGTGGATGAGTCGCAAACACAAGACTTTAAATATGCTTGACTGACTATGAGTGCTTATAGAACCTACGCATGAAGTATCATGTTCATGTCACGCCAAAGTTCCCTCGCACAAAAAGGGCTGAAGGTATTGCGGTCTTCAGCCCATTTGTTAACTCATTGATGAGTCTGTTATCTACAGAGGCCTACTCAATTATCCTGACGGGGTAGAAACCATAGAAATAGGGACCTGACTTAAGCTTACCAACGACTTTCAGATCATACTTGCCGTCCTCTGGTAATGCGTCGAGCAGGTCCTGTTTGTTATATATCGCAAAGATAGTAGTACCGTCACCAGTCGGATCAGGATTGATGTATAGAGCAACAGGTTCAGCAGCGCCTGGGTATAGCAGAATCGGCTGGGATTCATCAATGTCCCCAGTGGGGATGTCGTCAAGAGTAAGCAGCGTATATATGTATGGCATTGCACTACTGCTTCGAACTATCGGCTGCGGAAATACCGATAGAAAAGTCTTAATCGGCTCAATGACGGTGATGGTGACAAAATCAGGTAACGAGTCCTCGATACCATCATTGACTATCAGTTGGATAATATGCTCACCAACGGGTAGATCAATCTTTGGCGAGACGCCGGTTGCTTCAAAGTCTTCTTCGTCAATCGTCCAGATCCATGTGTAAGTAAGCTCGTCACCGTCAAGATCGCTTGATTTTGAGCCATCAAGAGTAACCTGGGCAATTTCATCTACCCACGCGTATACAGTTTGGTCATCGCCAGCATCGGCAACGGGAGCATATTGAGGAGGTTCAGGCCCGGGTTCCTCGTACTCGTATGCACCTCTGTCTACTGTTGAACTTATGATCCGCGGTCTTCCATCGAGGTCTACATCTAACCAGTATGGGACAAACGAGTTTTTACCTGAGTTTATGCACGGCGAGATTTTTTGCAGATGCAAATCGCCAAAATCATCATTTTCGCTTTCATCAACGTCAGGTGTTGTAGAATCATCCCCCCATCCGTCTCCACCATCATCAGGATAGCGCACGAAGAGGGGATTAAGATCAACATTGCCTGTGCCTGACCATGCTATAATGTTAGTGTAGGTTATAACGAAATGTGTGTCGCCATTACCCCATGTTTCTATTTCATATCCGCCATTCCAGATGATTGAATTATAGACATTAACTACACCTGTTCCATCAGTCGCACGGCAAGAGAATGCATTTCCACGTCCGCTTGATGCTGAGTTTCCAGCCATGGTGCAGTTTGTCAGTCTGATGGTACTCGACACATTGTAGATTACTCCGCCAAACCTGGCTGTATTGCCACTAAAGAGACAGTTATATAGCTCGGATTCACTCCCACCAGTATTGTTGAAGCCACCTGAATTTTCAGATCCGATGTTTCCGGTAAAGATGCAATTGATGGTTATTGATTCACTTTCACCACTACAAGAGATACCGGCGCCGTATCTGGCCGTGTTACCAGAAAAGGAGCAATCGATTATTTCCACGTCGGTTTCGTTATCGCATTTTATTCCACCACCAGAGCTTACGGCGGAATTTTGCTTAAAGGTACAATTTTCAATGCGTGGACTTATAGCACGATCGTTTTGGATTCCACCACCAAAAATTCCTGCTGAGTTTTTACGAAACATGGAATTTAAGACTTCGGGGCTGCTGCCACTGATGTTGGCCATTCCAGCACCTTCAAGGGCACCATTGCCCTCAAACTCGCAACCATCCACTTGCGGATCGCTGTCAGACACGTTAGCCATGCCGCCACCCCAGCTGGCGTAATTACCGGCAAAGTAGCAATCGCTAACTTTTGGTTTACTTTCAAATTTGTTGCACATTCCGCCACCATAGTATGCGGAGTTTGCGACAAAACTACAGTTGTTGATGGTGGGGCTGCCAGCTTCGTTATACATTCCGGCGCCTGAGTCGTAAAGATAGGCATTTCCACCCGTTATTGTAAAGCCATCAAGAACAGCCGTACTGTTGGTACTGCTACCTGTTACTACATTGAGACTATTTTCATTGCGTGTGGAATCATAACCAAGCTCCGAGAGGTCGGTAATCGTTTTCTTGTCATCTCCATCCAAGTCTCCGCTTAAAATACTCTTATATAAGTCAACGTCTCGTTCATTGGGATCGGAACCTTTTGAGCCTGCGTAGCCACCTTTTATAGTAACGCCATTTTTCAATTGAAATGTGGCTAATCGGTCACCTAATATGTTACCTCCACCCTGATCCGGCCTGTAAATGCCTTGTGCCACGCGGATTTCGTTCCCGAACGTGGCTGCTTCAATTGCATCCTGAAGATAATTATAGGCATTTGTCCAGTTAGAGCCGTTGTTGCCGCCGGTGGCATAAGCGTCAACATAAATTACTTTTGCTGACCCAATAGCACCACACAGCGCTACGAGGAGTAATGATATTATGAGCCAGCCGGTAGAAAATGTTTTAGTCTTCATGTTTGTCCTCCTTTCGGCACCTTTTGGTTAGAGCAAGTCTTATAAATGATGAGACAGAAGTGTTGTAGTTTAGTTAAAAACACACCCTCTCTCCATTAACATTTTGCACCTTCCAACTATTTTGAATTATACTGCCCAATTCTGGCTTTGTCAATGGTTAAGACCAGATTTTATCGGTTGTAAATACAGCATAAAGGCAATTTTATAAGGCAAGAACCACGTGGTTGGCTGAGCCAAAGATGTTATAGTTGTGCTGAAAATAGGGATTATAGCCCCAAAAATCGTCCTTTGGTCGTAAATTGCCCTTAATTTTTAATTGTAAGACCTTAAAATTCATCTGAGGACGGAGCTTCAAGCGAAAGTAATTGTATGCTTCGGCTGATACAATAGTTACGTGCCAGTTCCAAAGACAAAATTTGTGTTATGACGATTTGAAGGCTTTATGTTAGTGCTCTATATTATGGTGGTAAATTTTTTTAAAATCGGAGTGGCATAACTATAATTCTACTTTTACCAGCAAGAACTGTTAATTGAGATACAAGAAGAGCAGAAATAGTGCAATGAAGTGAGCTTCGTGAGTAAAAAAACCGTTGAATAGGTTGTCTCTTTACATGCTACTTTCCGCGGAGTGTTTCTTCGAGAATACCGTCTGCTATTTCCGGCGAAGGCTTGGTTTTCGGTTCCAGCATTAACGGCAAATAAACGTCAAAAGTAGTGCCTTTGCCCACATCACTTTCAACCTCGATTCTGCCGTTATGGGCCTGTACGATTTTGTTGACGATGGCCAGACCCAAGCCTGTGCCCTTAATCTCTTTACCAGGACGGTGCACACGGTAGAATCGGTCAAATATCTTAGTAAGAGCTTCCTTAGGTATTCCCATGCCGGTATCAGCTACGCTTATCAAAAATTGCTCGCCCTGGTGTTTAACAGTAATGGAAACTCGACCCTTTTCGAGGGTGAACTTGATCGCATTGCTCACAAGATTTGTCAGGACCTGTATGACCCTATCACTGTCAAAAGTGGCCTTCGGCAGTTTTTCCTGTAGTTCGAGGGCAAGATGAACCTTCTTCTTTTTGGCATAAGGAACCATGGTGTTGTAGGCGTCCTCGGTAACTTTAACGATGTCGTGCTGTTGCATATTAAATTCCATTTTGCTGGAGCCAAGCTTCTGAAAATCGAGAACGTCGTTTATCAGACGGGAAAGCCTGTCAATGTTCCTTTTGGCAACGTCAAGAAAGTGTCGTTGGTCCTTATTGATTTTTCCTGCTACCTCATCCAAGACGATGACAACAGCTTCCTTCATGGATGTCAAAGGTGTTCGCAGCTCGTGTGAGACTGTGGATATAAATTGAGATTTCATCTCCATCGTTTCCTTGAGTTCTTCCTCAGCTCTTTTTCTATCAGTGATATCGTTAATTGAGATAACAGCGTGTTTTTGACCATCGATGACGACAGGCTCGGCACTGACTGAAAGCCAGGGTTTAATCTTTTCGTCGTTTACTATGAGTGTAGGTTGTATCTCAAGTCCGTGTATAGATTCTTCTGCGTCCAAGGCAATTTTTATAGTCTTTCTAAGGAGGCATTGGGCACAGGCGGGGGTTTTACCACATATAGTTTTATCATAAGCGCAGTTGAAACATCCAAGAGCCGAACCGGTCAGTTGATTAATAATCTGTGAGAAATTTTTGTGTACCAAATGCCTGATAGCATCGTTAGCGCGTTTTACAATTATATTTTCGTCAATAAGCAACATGCCGATAGGTGCTGCATCGAATATGGCCTCGAGATTTTTTTGCTTTCGGTCTAATATTTCGGTGATATGCTTGCGCTCGGTGATATCTATGTCAACACCTCTGTATCCGAGAAGATTATTATTCTCGTCAAGTATAGGGACACCACTTGTTGAAAGCCATACTTCGTGTCCGTCCTTATGAATATTGCGGTTTTTAAATTCATAAAAAACGTTTTTGTGGGCAAAGGTGGCGGAGGACAGTTGCTTTAACTGTTCACGATCTTCGGTATGGAAGAAGTCGTAGAAATGCTTCTTTCCCAGAATCTCATCTGAACGGTAGCCGAGAATCTTTTCTACCATTGGACTTGAATAGGTATACGTGCCTTCAGCATCTACTTCCCAGATCCATTCTTGTGCATTGTCGACAACCTGCCTAAAGCGTTCATCTGATTTACGCAGGGCTTCTTCGAAGACTTTACGCTCGGTGACGTCGCGTATGACACCTATCGAACCGGTTATGTTCTCATCTGCATCTTTAAGTACACTAAGCGAAACGTCAACGTCGATAATATCACCGTTTTTTTTGACCATCTTTGTCTCAAGATGGTGTTGCATCCCTTTTTGTCTAACGTTATGGGCTCTTATTCGTTCCCATTCATTCTCCGGATAGAGCGACTTTACGAGACAGTTATGTAGATCTTCTTCTGTCATGCCCAGAAGCTTCTCGGTGAATTTGTTCCAGGAGATGAGCCTCTCTTGTTCATCCACCATCATAATGGCCACAGCCGAATTTTCGAATATGGTACGATACCTTAGTTCTGCCGATTTAAGTTCGTGCTCTGTTTTCTTTCGCTCAATGGCGTAACGGACAGAACGCATTAAAAGATTGCTGTCTACCTGCCCCTTGATCAAATAATCTTGAACGCCCTTTTGTACCGCCAGTATAGCTGTATCCTGGTCGTCCAAGCCACTCATAACAATGATCGGCACGTGAGGAGCTATTGACTGAACCTTGATTATCGATTCAATTCCATTACTGTCGGGCAAGCCAAGGTCAAGCAAGACAATGTCAAAGTTGTCTTTGTCCAGCATCTGCAGTGCAGTATCCAAGTACTCTGCCGATTTCACTTCCGACACCGGCAAAGACGATCTGGAAAGCAGTCTCTCCAAAAGCTTTCTATCAACGATATCGTCTTCGACTATGAGTATTGTTAGTGCCTCGTTGGTACCCAATTGCATTCTCCAGCCCCCCCATCATGTAGGCTGTCTACGGAACAGATTCTTTTTCTGTTTAATTTCACTTTGTTCCAATCCGAAACATGCTCATCAAAACTTCGTGTCATCAGCTAATTATTTTATCTCAGCTAAAAATCCCTATCCCCAAGGGCGCTTTTTATTTTTTCCATCAAGTCTGTGAAGTCGAAGGGCTTGGTGATATAGCCTGCAATACCGTATGTTGAGGCAGCCGTTACATCCTGTGGTTCACAGCGTGCGGTTAGCATTATCACCGGAATATCCTTTAAGTCCGGATTATTTCTAAGGTGCTCAAGCATTTCATGTCCGTTCATAACAGGCATATTAGTGTCCAATAATATCAGGTCGGGTTTTTCGGCTGCCGCCTTTTCCAGCCCTTCTTTGCCATCGGCGGCAGTGACTACCTCATATTTACTGAACTTGAGACGATACTGAACGGTGCTTACCAAATCGGGTTCGTCATCAACTAAAAGTATTTTGGCTTGGGCGGTTTTATCTTTCTTTGACTTGAATATTCCTAACATGCTAATATCTCCTTTCATCAATTGCTTTTTCTTTCTTAACGATTTTGTGGCGAAGGTCTTTATCGA
>CAYNTC010000034.1:0-13702 GCA_964399795.1 uncultured Pirellulales bacterium
GTGGTAAGCGAGCTTGCTACAGATTTACGTATTAAATTTCTGACAAACAGGTGGACGGCGAGTACGTTTGCGGTTCTTGTCGCAGCGGGATTAGCTTTCGCAACAGGCGCCAGCGGCACCGGAGCAATGAAGCTTTGGCCGTTGTTCGGATCGTCGAATCAACTACTGGCGGCTTTAGCGCTACTGGTAATCACAATTTACTTAAAGCGTAAGGGAGGCTTGAAGTTTCTGGTTACAGCCATTCCATGTTTGATAATGCTCGTAATAACAAACTGGGCTATTATCAAGAGCGAAATAATTGATTTCAGAAATAAGAATTGGCTGCTTGTTGGAGTTGGGGCTGGCATATTCTTATTAGCTTTGTGGATGACTATCGAGGCATTTATAGCTTTCTTGACACCAAAGCGTGCAGAATAATTATTATCATGTTTTTTAGTCAGCCTCGGTTTTTGCTGAGATAGGTATCAGTCGAAATCGAGCCTGGGCTGGCTGTTGATCCAGCAGTATCTCGTCTTTTCGTACAGCATCTTCGGGGAAATTATATATAACCGCCCTTCTTTGTTCGTCAGCGGTTTTTCTGTCATCATCGAGAACATATAGTATCATCTGGAAAGGTCGCCGCTCATAGGCCTGTTTAGCGGTTGGGGTCGCTTTAATAAGCACCGTTGCCATATCAGCGGGATTACGTAATTCAATCTCGTATTTTCCCTGGAGGTTTTCACTTAAGCAAAATCCAAGTGTTGCGGTAGTAATAGTGTATTGCCTGAGCACATTTTCAGCCGGCGGCATTTTGATTTTCACTGCTGTGGGGATTTCTCTGGTTTCGCCTGGTCCTAGTTCAACATAAGGTTTTTTTTCAATCAAAGATGCGCGTGCACGCTCGATGTCACCGGTGGTCAACCGTATCTTGGCATTGAGTGTCCGATCGGGTGGGACGAATGCATTGACCTTGGATGGCTCGATGCTCTCGGTCTTTAGTGGAACGCCGCTTTCATCCACACACTCGACAGTGAGCGGTTTTTCAATTAGCTTGATTACCTTAACAACAAGATTTTTCGGCTCGCAGGATTCGACGGTCAGTCCGAGGTCCACGATGCGCTTACTATGCCTGAGGAAATTCAGCACATTTAGAGTATGATCACCTGGTTTGGTCATTCCCTCCTGTTCCGGGTCGAGAAAAGCAGAAATATCCAATGAGCCTTTGCTGCGCATTCGGTCTACATTGGCAATTACCGAGGCGGGACCTTTAAGCATGACTGTGTCTACAGAGGCTGTTGGTCTGCCGTTGAAGCTGGCCCAGAGGCTTGGGTCTGTAGACTTCGAGATATTTATTTTGATATTTGCGATGGGTAGTTTGGCGTCTTGTGCAAGGTCCGCCCAGACCCAGATAAGGACTGTTAAAAACAAGACTATTGTGATTTTGCCGTATTTTAACTTTTTTGCCATAGATACCTATCCGAATTCGGCATTGGGCGGTTCAAGTCTAAGTCGGTGTCCACGGCTATCCAGAAAACGACGCCCTAAACCGAGTACAGATAAACGATCAATAACACCGCTGATTTTGTGTATTTACGCATGGCGTTTTCGCAGCCAGTCGAGAACTCCTGAAAAAGGTGGAACTATGCCCTCTGAAAGTATACTGATAAGATGAGAGCGAAGCTGAGATTCCGTAACGTTGACCGTCAGTTTGCCTGATTGAGCGATGGAAATAGAACCGGTCTCTTCACTAACTACAACACAGGTGGCGTCTGATCCGGAGCTTATACCCATCGCTGCTCGATGGCGTGAGCCCAGGCCTGAGCTGTCGCCTGTAATAAAAGTGGCGGGGCGGTCCTTGTCTCGCTTTAAAACACCAGCCTCAGCCAGCGGCAACTGAACTCGGGCGGCAACAATACGATCACCACGGATTATAACCGCCATGTCGTGAAGGGACGTGCCTGGGTAGAAAATGGTTTTGAGCAATTCAGCAGTGACCTTGGCATCAATTCGAACTCCGGTCTCTATGAACTCGCCCAACGCGACCTGTCTTTCTATGACGATAATAGCTCCTGTTCGCGACGCAGAAAGCTCTGTAACCGCGGTGATTATCTCTTCTCTGGTTCGGGAAAGCAATTGAGAGGAACCCGACAAAAGACGGGGTTGACCTATTTGTATGAGGACTCTTCGAATCTCCGGTTGAAAAGCAGCCACCGCAATGATCAATACGGCAATCAAGAAACCTTTGTAGAGATACTGGAGTCGAAGAAATCCGAGCCTTTCACCAACCAGATTCAAGATCAAAACGCCGGCGACAAGAATGAAGATTACTCCGCGGAACAACCTCTCCCCACGAGTGCCTTCGAGGAAATCCACCACCCAATAGACTACCAAGCCCAGAAGAAACAGCTCTATGATGATTACCCACCACGGATTGTTGCTCGCTACACGGTTGAGATAGTCAACGAGCGTTTCCACCAGTCAAATCCTTTCTTGGTGCCATTAGGTGAACAGCTCGTATCACTGGGTCAGGGAATCCTTTTATCAGTGAGGCTGCTGGGTTTATCAAGGAGAAAGAACCTGTTTATGTCTTCCATCATCTCCTGTTGGTTTATGCGTAAGACACGTTTGTGTCTTATCCGGCCCTCAGCAGCAGTTTCACCCGGTTGTGTGTAGGATGTGCAGCCGCATAGTAAGATAGCCAATGCAGACACAACGATAACAAAGCCAAAAATAGAAGATATAGATATTTTCTTTCTCGATCTTGCGAATATCATTTTCTTTGGTCTTTTCATCACTTTTCCTTTTTTTCCAATCAGACGAAAAGGCTCTGAAAGTCAGACAATGCCTTTTGCGTTATTAACCAGCCGTTCTTTAATATTGGGTGGTACAATACAACCGTTAAGTAATATACTCAAACTGACCGAATTTTAATTGAAAACCAACATAAGTAGCTATTTGACAACAATATATTGCATTTTGTCATTCCCGTGAAAACGGGAATCCAATTTGCTGCAAACTTGAATGGATTCCCGCCCATTCGGCTAGCGCTCAGGGCAGGCCCTGCGCGGGAATGACACAAATAATCGGTCAGTTTGAGTAATATATATTATACCGGCATCGGTTAGCTGTGTCAACGCAAAATGGTCGAGCGATTATTCGTGATGACTAATTTTTCAGTGGCTTTGCCTGTAAGATATACATTTGGATCGGTTATAGCCTTTGCGCGTAGCTTCTTAATGAAGGTAGAGAAAATGGTTTATGGCGGGGATTTATAACCACCAGCTCTTTTTAGGATACTGAAAGCCTTTTAGTATTTAGCCCACATTTCAGGGATGTTGTGCACAGTCGATTGTGAAACCGTATGATCAAAAGGGTAGGCCACTTAAAAAAACAACTTTAGGTGTTGCCCTGCCACGAACTAAAGTGCTGTATGACTAAAGTCGATACATTTAATACGCCTCCAGCGTATAAATTTGAGAGCGAATGAATACAATGAAGAACGCAAGAAATAAAAAAAATTTCTAAAGGACCTGCAATGGGCGAGATTATTGGTCATCCCGCAGAGATAATAACCATCACACAGAACGCCTCGATCCAGGAAGCCGCGGACAGGATGCACACTAATAAAGTGGGCTGCCTTGTTGTACTTGACAAACAGGGTGAGCTTATGGGACTGGTGACAGAGCGGGACATCGCCAACAGGGTGGCTTATTCGACGAACGACCTTGATAAAACTGTAGTTGCTGAAATCATGGCAAAGCATGTTGTCTCGTGTTCTCCTGGCACTGCTACAGGTAAAGCCCGAGAAATAATGACCGCAAACGGAATCCGCCACTTGCCGATCGTTGAGGACGGAGTCGTGGTCGGAATACTCTCTGCTCGTGACCTTATGGGACGGCAGCTGCAGGAAGACCGTGCAGCGGCTGAAGAAGTGGCAATGCTCTCTAATTGTCTCAAGAGCATCGACCTTAATGAAGTTGCCAATATAGTCACAACAGAGGTGCCAAAGCTATTTCAAGCCAAGAACTGTGTCCTGTGTTTCCACAAAGACGGTTCCCAAGAAGATGACCCATATCTCGTAAGCTATAATAGATGCTTATGTCCCAAAGGACAGTTAAAACGCCTAAAGGATATTGACGGCTTACTGAAACAAGGCGAGTTCTGTTGTGATAGTATCCCGTACAGTTGTAAGGAACTTGGAGCGGAGCCCCCTCGTCTTATTCTCCCACTGAAATTGCATAGCTTAAAGGACTCGTGCTTAAACACAAGTGAGAGCCTGTCCGGATATTTGTGTTTGTGTGGTCTGGCCCCGGCAAGCGCTGCAAATAGAGAACTGATTTCTTACAAGGCCAAACTCGCAAGAGAAATTCTGAATTCTCATTTGACTAACGCCAAGCTCTACCAGGAAGCCAGGTTAACCTCTCTGACTGATGCGCTTACTTCGGTAGGCTCAAGAAAACTTCTTGAGAGCAAGCTCGAAGCAGAATGTGCCCGCTCAAAGCGATACAAACGCCCATTTTCTGTGGCGATCATCGATCTCGATAACTTCAAGACAATCAATGATACTCTGGGTCATGCCAGCGGTGACATTGCTTTGAAGAAACTCGCAGAGTGCATGAAAAACCAGAAGAGAACTCCGGATATCCTGGCGCGCTATGGTGGCGACGAATTCGTTATACTAATGCCTGAAACTAAAGAGCAGCAAGCCCTTACGCTTCTGGAAAGACTTCGGGCCAGGGTGCACGATATCAAACTCGACAAAAGTCTGTCGATGACAGTTAGTTGCGGTATCGCCCAAAGCCTGCCGGTTGCTGACCTGTTGCGACGCACCGCGGCGAATGACTCTTCGAGTGAAGTGATGCGAAGAGCGGACCTGGCTCTTTATGAAGCTAAAAGCGCCGGCAGAGATTGCACTAAAGTCTGGAGTAAAAACATGGCGAAGCGCCTGAACGAAAATGACATTGAAATTGAGAAAATCAAGAACCTTCAACGGCGCATAGCAGGTATGTCGGATCAGGCAAAAAAGATGTTCATGCAAAGCATATGGGCTCTCGTACAGGCTCTTGAGGCTAAAGATGTCTTTGCTGAAAAGCATTCTGAGAACGTTATGCGTTATGCCGTTGGTATAGCCCGGATGATGGAGATAGGGCCCAGGCAGATAGAAGTGATTCGTCGTGCCGCGATGATTCATGATATCGGCAAAATTGGCGTACCCGACGCGGTTCTTGCCAAGCCTGATAGGTTAACGCCCGATGAGCGTACTTTAGTAGAACAGCATCCTGTGATTGCAGCTCGCATTTTGAGTAAGATGAGCTTCCTGGAGCGAGAGATGGCTATGGTTCGTCATCATCATGAGAAATGGAACGGCCAGGGTTATCCGGACGGCCTGTCAAGAAGCTCAATACCGCTGGGCGCACGGATATTAGCTGTAGCCGATACGTTCGATGCACTTACCGCCAATAGAGCTTACAATGACTCGCGCTCTGTGGCAGTTGCTATGAAAATCTTAATCGACTCAGCCGGGTATGATCTCGACCCGGAGATTGTCGCAGCAATGTTCAACTGGGTGGAGGCCATCGGCAAAAAGCTCGGCAAAACCACAGATCAGCTTACACCCGCAGATTTATCTGATTCGCAAATACAACCGCCAGAATCAGACTCACCTATCGCACCAGCCGCCGCGACGGTAGCCACCATCCGGTGAGCTACGCGAATTGCTGAGTAAACAAAACCGTGACTATCCAGCAAGTTTATATAAAAATTCTCGGACTCCGCTCGACAAGTTTGATATCGTCCTTCCGATCAAGAGTCCCGCCTTAAGAACTGGCATTGGAGATTGACTACACTGCCGGTATGATATCATCCAAAGTTTTGTGTTGAACTTCCTCGGCGTCCTTCTCTATGGCTGATGAGATTTCCTCAGGTGTCGGTATCCCATTTTTGTTCGCCATGCGAATGACATAGTTACAAGTGTTGTAATAACACAGGATCACTTTGGCACGAGCATCCCACTGCATTCCATATCTGCCGCATTTGGGACAGCGATACCTCATTCTCTGTTCCTCCCTTCTAAGAGCAAATTATTATTCGAGTTGCCTAAAAATTTGGTTAAAAGCGCGTGGTTTGAAACCTTCAAAAGGTTCGATCACGATACCATTCTGTTTCAGAAAATCCACGGATTCTTCTATTGGGTAGGCCTCGATGTAAACGACTTTGGTTATGCCCACGTCTTTGATATGTCTTGCACATTGTAGACAAGGAAATGTATTTACAAAAATCGTGCATCCTTCTGCTCTTCTTTGTCCCAAACTCCGTATTGCACGTTCTTCTGCATGAATAGCTGTGCAGAGCTCTATGTTGCGACTTGGGAAGAACTTAAGCTTAAAGTTACACCTGCAAGGGCTATCGTCGGGTTTTCTGCCATCACACTTCCAAGGAGGCTTAATATCTTCATATCGCTTCCCGCACTCAGGGCAATAAAAAGGAACCATCTTTTCAAGTTTTGCTTCCATTACCATATTCTTGTAGCATTGACCATTGTAAAGGGAAAAGCACGACTCCATCCCTACAGGATTGTCATTAAAACCAACTGTAAGAGGTATATTGTTGTCATCTACGATCAATGCCCCGACCTTCCTTCTTATACAGCGCGACGCATGTGATTGAGAAACTGCGGTTGCCATGGAGACTTCAGCAGGATACGGTCCCCGGAAATCCTTCTTTCCTTCCATACCTGGAATGTCCCGCATCAGCTTGTCTGCCAGAGCCTCCTCACGTATTCTTTCAGGCTCTATATGTTTATCATTTCTGCAAATATAGTCTGATTCGTAGACACAACGCTGGACATTCTGGCCAAATGGCTCATCTTCTCCTGAATCCCGGTGATTATCTCGCTCGAAGACTTTTTCGTTAGGATAGAGGTTTAAATTTTTGATGCGGTTCCATTGTGTGGGATAATCAGCATATACCGCTATCAGCCAGAACTGGGTAAATTTCTTCCGTAACCATTCTACTTCGCCTATGTTGCGAATGCCGTCAAGTACTATTCTTTCGTCTGTAACTTCCTTCAGTGCTAAGTCAACCCAATAGTGCCTGTAATCTTTGTCAGGGTCCCTATCAACTACAAACTCGCCATTTCTTCCTCTATTACCAATGTCCTGCAGTTCAGCTCGCCAATCCTCTCCAAATCCTTTTAAAGTGGGTTCTTTCTTGTGTATTTCTTTGAATTTCTGTTTGATTAGATCAGAAACAGAAACACTTCTAAATCCCTTTTGTGCGAGGCCTTGACTCAAAGTTGTACACCCACTTCCAATTGGCCCGGTCAGTCCTATGACAAAACTGCTAGATGACACACTTATGGCTCCACACTTTGAGATCGCTGGAATCGCCTGCTTACACACTTTATATTATTCCTCGACTTTGGCAACTACAACAAAAATTTAGATATATTATGATTTTCTGGCTTGTTTGCTACACAGGCCGTTAAGAATATAAACGCGTAATCTTCTCCTGAGCATATTTTTTTTGCTGCACAAAAGAAATTGCTTTTTTTCCGTGAAAAGTTTGACTTTTAAAATCAGTAATGTATATTTAGATTACTTAATTTGCTCTGTCGCACGGGGTTGAAAGGAAGTGTAAAACGTAAAGCGTAAAATGTAAAAACTTCGGAATTCTGCAGTTTTACGCTTTTGCTTTCGAGTTTTTCGCTTTCTATGGGGTCAGTAGTATCACGGCATGGCTGACTCAAGCCTCCGACAGAGCCACGCCAGGCTGAAAAGAACAGCCTCCGTGACAGCAGAAGTAGTGTAAAAGTTAAAGCTTAAATCTAAAAGCTGATGAAGTCATCGCCGCGCTGCGGCGAATCCGTAGTTTTTACTTTTTCGCTTTAAGTTTTGCTTTTTTGTTACCCGGTGGTGTAATGGTAACACATGGGCTTTTGGTGCCCATATTCCAGGTTCGAGTCCTGGCCGGGTAGCTTAAGTAAATAAAAAATAAAAACTTAGAATGTAAAAATCAAAGAAAATTTAATGGCTGAAAGAGTAGCGATAATATTAGCTGCCGGCGTTAGCAGCAGGATGAATACGCAACTGCCGAAAGTTCTGCACGAGGTCGGTGGTCGGCCTATGCTCGCCTATGTACTCGATGCCTGCCGAGAGGTCGAAGTCTCTAAAATTTTCGTAGTTGTCGGCTTCGGTGCTAAAGAGGTGAAAGAACAATTTAACAATACAGATGACCTCGTCTGGGTCGAACAGGAAAAGCAACTCGGAACAGCCCATGCTGTTCTCTGCTGCAAAGAATACTTAAAAGACTTTACCGGCGAAACGCTCGTGCTTTGCGGCGATGGGCCATTGATTCGGGCGCAAACCCTAAAGATACTGATTGAAAGACACGAGACAGGCCAGGCAGCGGCAACTTTAGCTACGGCAGTTTTGGAGGATCCGACGGGCTATGGACGCATCGTCCGCGATAAGTACGGAAATATCCAGGGCATCGTCGAACACACTGACTGCTCGCCAACACAATTGGCAATAAACGAAGTCAATCCAAGCTATTATCTTTTCAATAACAAAATTCTTTTTGAAGCTGTTGAAAAGGTCAAGCCGGATAATATCAAAGAGGAGTATTATCTGACGGATGCCTTATCCAGTATCATTGCGACAGGTCATAAAGTAGTGGCTGTGACGGCTGTGCGTCCGGAAGAGGCCATGGGTGTCAACAGCCGGGCGCAGCTTAGTGTAGCAAGCAAAATTATGCAGCAGCGCATTCAGCAACAATTGATGGAAAAGGGTGTCACCATAGTTGATCCCGATAATACCTGGATCGACGCCAGGGCAAAAATCGGACAAGACACCGTCATCGAGCCATTCACCTATATCCACGGTGAGGTAAGAATCGGTAAAAGCTGTCGAGTTGGGCCATTCGCATTTCTTAGGCACGGCACCGTTTTAGAGGATGATGTGGTGCTCGGCGTTTTCACAGAAGTCAAAAATTCGACACTGGCTGAGGGTGTCCGAGCCCGACACCATAG
Organism: uncultured Pirellulales bacterium; assembly: GCA_964399795.1. Classification (GTDB taxonomy): domain Bacteria; phylum Planctomycetota; class Phycisphaerae; order Sedimentisphaerales; family Anaerobacaceae; genus CAYNTC01. Next base: position 9,008 of record CAYNTC010000034.1, read on the forward strand.
CTATATAGGTGATGCCGCCGTTGGCCGTAATGTGAATTTCGGCGCTGGCTCGATAACAGCCAATTACGACGGCCAAAAAGTGAACCATACGAGCATTGGTAACGATTGCTATATTGGCTCAGGTGCTATATTGATAGCACCGTTGGTGCTCAAAGATGGCTCACAAATAAGTTCAGGGACTGTAGTATCACAGCAAAGTATTAACGAACTTGGAACAAAGGCGGATAAGGATGTTTCTGAATGAAAATATAAAGGTGTTTTACGGCACCAGTAATCCGGCTTTGGGTAGCGCCGTCTGTAAATATTTGAATATTGTAGCCGGTGGCGCAAAGATTGACAGATTTCCAGATGGAGAGAAAGTCATCAGGGTAGAGGACGATGTCCGCGGAAGGGACTGCTACGTTGTGCAGTCTACGTGCAGGCCAGTTGATGAGAATTTGATGGAGCTTTTGATTTACCTGGACTGCCTTCAAAGAGCCAGCGCCAGCCGGGTCACTGCGGTGATTCCCTACTTCGGCTATGCGCGTCAGGATAGAAAAGATGAAGGCCGAGTCCCTATTACCGCAAAGCTGGTTGCCAATCTAATCACGATCGCCGGCGCCAGCAGGGTCCTTGCAGTTGATCTGCACGCCCCGCAGTTGCAGGGCTTTTTCGACATTCCCGTCGACCATCTTAGCGCTGAGATAGTTTTGAGCAGATACTTCAGGGGCAAAAAGATCGACAACTTAACTGTGGTCTCACCGGACGTGGGCAACATTAAAACCGCAGCTAAGTATGCTGAGCACCTCGGAGGAAAATTGGCTATCGTACATAAAAGACGCATCAGTGGCAGCGAGGTTGAACTTGGGCAGATAATCGGCGATGTCAAAGGCAAAAACATCCTGATGTGTGATGATATCATCGCTACGGCTGGAACCGTTTGTAGTGCCGCTAAGCTCGTTAAGGATAAAGGTGCAGAGAAGGTATATGTTGGTGCTACGCACGGCGTCTTTGCAACACAGGCGCTGCAACGACTGGCCGATGCGCCCATAGATGAGATCGTGGTCACAGATACAATACCTCTGACTGATGAGACTAAGAAGATCAAAAACATAAAGGTCTTGAGTGTTGCGCCTATGTTAGGCGAGGCGATAAAAAGAATTCACAGAAATGAATCGGTGAGCAGATTGTTCGGCGGACTGACATAGAAGTAGAGCTGTGTCCGATTCTCAAGGCAACTTGTTGTTCAATTGTATATAGCACTGTTGGTGAGGTAATTATGGATAAATCATTGCTTTTGGAAGCGGAAATTAGAGAGCATGCAGGTTCAAAATCTGCGGCAAAGTTACGTGCCCAGGGCCGAATACCGGCTATTGTCTATGGACACAAAAAAGAGCCAACCTCTATATCCTTAGATGCACACGACTTCGCTGAGGGACTACATCATGGACATCGATTGTTAGATGTGAAAATCGGAAAACGCAAAGAAAAATTGCTCGTAAAAGACTTGCAGTATGATCATCTCAGTAAAAATATCATCCATGCAGATTTAATTCGCGTCGATGTAACAGAGATGGTCAAGGTAACAGTTCCCCTCGAGCTCAAGGGCACGGCGAAGGGCGCTCATGAGGGTGGTATCATAGAAGAACATACAGACCATCTGGAAATTGAGTGCAGAGCGACAGATATTCCCGAGTCCATTATTGTCTCTGTGAAGGAAGTAGGTGTCGGCGACGCGGTGCATGCCAGTGATATTGAGCTTCCAACTGAAGTCAAGTTGGTAAGCGACCCAACTACGCTGCTGGTGACTTGTCACCTTGTAGCCGCTGCTAAGACAACCGAAGAACTTGAAGAAGAAGCACCCACCGCTCCTGAGGTTATTACCGAGGTTAAAGAGCCCGGGCAAGAGCAGCCTCAAGAGCAGAACCAGTAATCTCCTCATAGGCGAGAATAGATGCGATGGCTGAGATCAAACTGGTCGTCGGCTTGGGTAATCCCGGCCAAGAATATGTTGATACACGGCACAACATCGGTTTTAAGGTCGTAGACTCGCTGGCAGAGGTACTGGCGATAAAGCTAAGAAGAAGAAAGTTTGGTGCCCGTTTCGGCACAGGTGAATTTGCAGGACAGCCGTTGATATTGTTAAAGCCCTGGCAATTCATGAACCAAAGCGGCCAGCCTGTAATTACAGCAATGGATTTTTACAGACTGAGTCATAGTCAGTTGATCGTCGTCAGCGATGATATGGCTCTGGTACCGGGCAGGATTCGTATTAGAGTCAAAGGCTCAGCCGGTGGGCACAATGGCCTTGCCGACATCATAGACAAGCTCGGCACAGGCGAATTTGCCCGCTGCCGGGTCGGTATAGGCGCGAGCACCGGCGAGTCATCTGTGGACTATGTTCTCGATAGGCTGACAGAGAAAGAAAAGCCGTTGATTAATCAGGCTGTCGAACGGGCAAGGGATGCTGTGCTTTGCTGGATTGAATTCGATGTCGATAAAACAATGAATAAGTTTAACAAAGCACTAGACTTTGAGCAAAATACACAAGACAAGGATATGAAAACGTAAATGTTGAAGAGTATGCTTTCGGTTCTAATATTTTAGTGGGAGGTAACTGGCTTTGGATACTGTTACGAAGAGACTTTATGAAGCGATGTTTCTTGTTGATTCTGCTGCGGCCACGGACTGGGATGGCATCATCAAAACCATTCAAGAAATCCTTAAACGTGCAGAAGCAGAAATCGTTTCGCTAAGCAAGTGGGGCGAGAGGAAACTTGCTTATGAAATCGATCACAAAAGTAGAGGCACATACATCCTGTGTTACTTCCGGGCTGACACCAGCAGAATAAGAGAAATTGAAAGAGCCATCCAGCTTTCCGAACGGATAATGCGCGTTTTAATCCTGAGTGTAGACAAACAAAAAATTGCCGAGACTGGAAAACCTGCATCAGAAACCACGGCTGAAGAGTCCGGACCTGAACAAGAAAGAGATACTCAGGCTGAGCAAGCCGTAGCCGCCCAACCGGCTGAGGAAACCATGCCTGCAGAAGAACCTGCCGAGTCGAAGCAACAAGACAGTTCAGAGCAATCGGTCGTCTTCGAAGACCAGAACAGCAAAGAGGATTCAGAGCAGCAGGCCGCCCAAGACGATCAGGTAATTGGCGATTGGTAAATAACCATCTAACTATTCACCATTTACCATTATAAACCGGATATGGAGCTTAATTATGGCTGGATTTAATAAGGTATTGATGCTGGGCAATCTCACTCGTGACCCGCAATTGTCGTATACGCCTAATCAGACGGCTGTCGTGGACTTCGGGCTGGCTACGAATCGTAGGTGGACAGGCCCTAATGGCAGCCAGCGAGAGGAGACCTGCTTCGTGGATTGCCGTGCCTTCGGCAGGCAGGCTGAGAACATAAACAAGTACCTGACGAAAGGCAGGCCTGTCTTTATCGAGGGCAGACTCACCTTCGATACATGGACTGCTCAGGACGGCACCAAGCGCAGCAAGCATAGGATCACGGTTGAGAACTTCCAGTTCCTCCCGGGCGGTGGGCCTTCAAGTCCGGGCAGGCCCACCGAGCAGAACGTCCGTGCAAATTCGGACTACGAGCAGACAGACGTTACTAACAAACCTGCAGATGACGATATACCTTTTTGAGAATTTGAATGCGTAGCTGTTTAAGTACAGCTTGAGCCAGATACGGTGAGGTGAATAATGGCAAGAGAAAGAGCCAGAAAATCAGGATTTACAGGTAGTCGCGAGCAAACACAATGCCGCTTTTGCAGAAACGGCATTAAGTACGTGGACTATAAGGATGTTGATACTTTGCAGAAGCTGCTTACAAATCGCGGCAAGATATACTCGCGAAAACGCAGTGGCAACTGCGCAAGTTGTCAACGAAAGGCCAAAAGGGCCATCAAGCGTGCCAGGTTCATGGCACTTTTGCCCTATTGTGCATAGATAATTAAATGATCCGTGCGCAGGTGAGTTGGCAGGTGGACACACAATGTGTTTTTGCGTATTTTATGATTTGCGGTAATGTCGATCTACGTATGGACGTGTAAACTCATCTACACATAACTTAAACACAAGGTGCAAGATATGAAGGTTTTGCTTTGCGAAGATGTAATACGACTTGGCTGGCTCGGAGACGTTGTCGAAGTCAACCAAGGATACGCCAGAAACTACCTGCTGCCTCAGGGCATCGCAAAGGTTGCTACTGATGCGAACATAAAAGCTATCGCCAAAGAAAAGGCCAAGCGTTCAGAACAAAGGATCACAGAGCGTAAACGCCTTGAAGAAGCCGCCAAGGCTGTCGATGGTGCCGAAGCTGTCCTCGCAGCCAAAGCCAACGAGCAGGGCGTTTTGTTTGGCTCGATTACCGAGCGTCAGATTGCACAAAATCTACGCCATCAGGGTTTTGAAGTGGCTGATGAAGTTGTATATCTACCCCATCACATAAAGCAGCTTGGTACTCACTCAGTAACACTAAAGTTTGAAGATAATTTAACCGCTACCGTTAATGTCGTTGTTGTTTCTGAACAGGGCTCTGCTGCTGATGTCGGAGGCGAAGCCACTTCGCCTGACACTAGCACAGCACATAGTGCTGGACAGCAATAAATACTCTTGATGCCCGATTGTGCTTTTTCTTTTTATCGGGGTGTAGCTCAGTTTGGCTAGAGCGCCTGCTTTGGGAGCAGGAGGT
>CAYNTC010000035.1:0-13656 GCA_964399795.1 uncultured Pirellulales bacterium
TATGAGCAACAGGAGTAGCCATTGAACCTGCAACTATGATTGGGACAATTCCATAGACTCTGTGCAACTTTAGATATAGCAAGAACAGTATTGGGCATTTTAATGAACGAATATATGACTGGAATAAATATCGCTCTTCATGGTGGTAGAATATAAATCCCCCTTTGGTATTTCAATGCTACTTGTAACTGCAAACATTTCAAGACATCCCCCTCCTCGACAGTTCCCGAGGGAACAGGTTCGGTGCCGATGCCGTACTCCAAAACTTTCTGACAACTTGCTGAAACCTTAATCGTACAGAGGGGAAACCGGTCATCATCTGGTTGAAGTCCGACCGCGCGGTCGGACTGGCATGCGGGGCATATGCCGGTCTTGCAAAGCTGCTTTATGTCGAATTCGTGCTGGCACGCGATGCACTTTACGGCATCAATGGTATTGCGGTATCTCTTGAATCTTATCATCTCGCCGATAACGAAGATGAAGAAGGCGATTCCAGCAACAATAAACTAAATTGGTAACCGTTCACGGCCTTAAAATGCCTTTTCTGGTCGGAAAACTGCGATTTTGAATAATACTATACGCTAAAACGGCACACAGAATACAAAGGAACTGCTTTTTCGACGTAAAAACAGCGATTATACCCGTGAACGGTTACCTAAATTGTTATTATCCTTGATGCCTTCGCGGGCAATTAAAAAGCCGGCAATCCCGAACATGACGGCCAGGCAGCCATAGGCGAACCACCTGTTAACCCTGTTTTTTACACTCAGCTTGAGTGGTATCGGTTCCATATCACAATCCTTTCGTAAACCCTATCATTGTACACAAGCGTGACTATTTTTTTAAATCTCTGGTCATTACAATCATTCTGCGGCACGCAACGACAGTGGATCAAGTCTGAACGGCTTTGATGAAGGGGCAAGTAAGTCGCTCCGGTATAAGCCGGCTTTCTCTGCCAGTAGTAAATAAGAAGATATACTGTTCACACGGTTACCACACTGGAGGCACCCGCAAGGGGATGCCTCGCTAAACATAACGCAAGCTGCCGCCGCGAGTGCACCGCTTAACCGATTGGTCAAAATCTTTTATCCGCCAAGTCAGTCCCGACGCCAAAAAGGCAAGTCCCGGCGGTAAAATGATTTTGCCCCTGCGGGGTGGTTAGCGGAGATGCACTCGCGAATGGAATTCCCGAATAGATAAGCAGGCGGCCTCAAGGGGGCACGGCAGCTAAAGCCAAACGCGTAAGCTGTCAATCCTCAGGGGTTTGCTTTCAACAGAAAAAAAGGAGTGATGGAGATGAACGACTTGGAAAGTTTGAGCACAGAAGAGCTTTGGGCAGCTATCGAGCAGAACGCGCGAAATGCCCAACAGCACACCCGCTGGATTGAATATCTTGACAACGTTAAGATATGCTCTGCCGTCATCGGCGGCCGGATCCAGCGGTTCGAGCACGAAAGGAGGGTCGAGCAATTGCTCGGCAACCGTCGGCTAACCAAAAAAGCCGGCAGTATCAAAATCGAGGAGGTCAAAGGATGAACCAGCAAATGAAGGAACTGCGGAAAGTGGATGCTATGGAAGACAGGAAGGCCGAATTAAAGGCCTTCAAAGTCTTCTATGTGCTCACCGTCCCGGGAGAGGCAACAGTGCTGGCCAGAAATGCACAGGGAGCAATGGAAAAACTGAACAACTGGGAAGTCGAGGAGCACGTGGACCACGATCTGGCCTCGGAACTGGAAATCGACGGCGTTGAGGAGGTGAAACAATGAGCGTGATATGGTTTGATGATGAGGAAATCCAGCAGATACACGCATCAATGCTGCAGGTTAAAATGATTGGGCTGGAGGACAGCCAAATAACGGAAGCGGTAAGGGCGGCACACTATGCCAATGCAGCGGCGTTTGCCTGCACCTACAACGAACAGGTAAAAATCAAACCGTTCCGGTGGGACGAGCACTGCCCGGCCAAGCTGAAGCCGACGGAGCTTTACCACAAAATAGACTCGCTGATGTATAACTGCGTCAGCAACGGCGGTAAGGACTTCCTGCCGCAAGAGGCCGGAGACGTCTTAAGAAGTGTCCAGCAGCAAATCGCCAGAAACACCTTCAGAAAACTGAAACAGCAGGAGGAACAGAAACATGGCTAAACTGTTTCTCCGGATAACCGAGGAGACAGACACGGGCAAGAGGAGGAGCTTCCGGGTGGGAAACGATGATTCCACGGCCTTGGTCGTAAGCCTTTTGAGCGAGCGGGGAGTAGTCGGTTGTTTGACCCTGCAGTACGATGATTCTGGCCAGACCGGCAGATGGAAATGTCGGAAATGACAGCCAACTCTACGCTGCCAACGCTGCATGCGTTTGAAGAAGCAAGATAAGGGGGCTTTGTGCCCCCTTATTTCCGGCCGCCGCACTGTGTGAGTTAGGAGCGGCGGCTTTCATCTTGGCCGGATTAGGGCCACAGGATGTTTGCATATATTTCGCCGGAAGCTGGCAAGAATGCTCTGTTCGCAGGTCCGACAACTGTAAGCGAAAGATCGGGCCGAGGCAAGCATTCTTCCACCTACAATAGTTCTGGTAATTGCTGAAAGCAATTTTGCCCTGGGCGGAGATGTTGTTAAACCTAATTGGTTAACAGTTCAACTCCGCGGAGATTGGTTGAAACGGAGAAAGTAATATAGTCCGGCCACATTTATACTAAATATCATCGGTCTCTGGAGACTCATCCAGTCCGGGCCCTTTTGCTGGCGGATATTTGCGAGGTGGGCCGCGTTTGGGGAAAAGCACCGCTTTTAGCTGTTTCTGGTCAACTTCGGTGTTCAGCTTGTACTTATCACTGTCAAATCCGGCACGATAGATAAGCGGAATATGGTGTTCGCGGTAGAAACTCTTGGCGTGTTTAATGAATGAAGAACGATAAGGTCTTATTCCCCAGTCTTGTTCAAAATGATCCTGTATTTCGGAGATATACCATTCTTTCTCTGGATCTGAAGCGAGTATCTTATATAGCTCTCGCTCAAAATGATAAGATAATTTCTGCACTTTGGAGACGTAAGCTTTTGACTGAATTGACATAAGTCCTTGTTTGCTAAGAAATTTATAAAGGTAACCCACAGATTGGGCTATACTCGCTCATAAAATTTTCAAAAAGTTTTCAGAAAATAGGAATTTCTTGGTTGCGTTGTGCAGTGCCCATAGTTACAATAAAAGTAAAAGTGTTCATAGGAGCAAGCTAATGCAGCGAGGAATAGCTTTAATTGTAAAACTAACAAGGGTCGCCCAGGGAAAGAGTCAGCGGGACCTTGCTGCAGACGCAGGTGTGTCCAAGAGTCTGATAACAAAAATAGAGGCCGGTAAGGTAAAGAATCCGGGCCCAGAGGTTCGCCTGGCCTTAGCTCGCGCACTTGATATGCCACCTGAACTTCTCGCTACGAAGAAGGACATAGATAGCGAGGAGGTAAAGCGAGATCTCGTTTCGACTCTGGTGCGGTGCGGGGTAAGCAAAACCGCTGCTGTTCTTATAGCGAAATCGGTCAGGAGTCGAGCCAGAGAAGAGGTAGGCAAGGCATTGCATGCAAATGAATAATGGAGGACGTAATCATGGAAAATAACAAGGATGAAAGCTATGGTGCTTTTGATGAGCGCAGCGTTGAGGAGTTCGTTCAGTTCGCTAGGTCTTGCATCCCCCAGAGGTCAATTGATGGTGCCCTGTATTTGATAGAACACTGGGTTCGATGGGCAGAAAGCAATGAGTTCAGGGATAAGGCCATGGAACGATGGGATGCTATGGACAATCTTATTAAAGTGTTGCCCGGCAAAGATAAAAATGAAAGAGGAGAGTATGTGAATAAGTTGATTTCGGAATCGGTTCCACAAGTCTTTCAGCATTTCCCCGTATGGCGGGCCAAGAATGTGAGGATGGGCGGCCGCGACATAAGCCCATCGGAGCTATTCGCAGACCCTTTCACGTGTTTGCTAACTTGGTGCGGAGTGCTGGGTATAGATCGCGGTTATATCGTCCCGGGAAGTCTTCGAGACGCGGAGGGAAATTATGTGTACCCTGGAATGCTTGGCTCATGGAGCAATCTAGGACACGTTTTTAGCAATCCGAATTGGCGGGATGTCGTTATTACAGCCATAAGGAAGCAGTATAACATTGAGATAGGTGCAGGCAAAGAGTTGTTCAAGCAAATCAAAGCATCCCAAGATGATTTGGATACACTCGTTCTTCTCTTTAAGCGTGTTATTGTATGGGCGGATGAACATTTCAATGAAGATTACCAGCCCATGAAAGACGAAGACAACTTCTACAACCAATGCCTTTACGCATACAATCCCGGGATCCGGACAATGCAGGTACGAGCCCGGACCGCGGGGTCCGTGATCCCGGTAGAGAGGACCGGCGGAGTACCGGAAGGTATCCGCTCAGCACGGTTTGAGTACTTCGAGAAAGGCATATTAGGACCGGGCTCAGAGGACATTAGCATATTCTACCATTGGGACGGAGACCAGACAGCGATTAAGCTTGCCACGGAGCAAAAGAAGGCGGAACAGGCCGGGCTGGGCAAGGTACACAGGGAGGCGGCAATCCGGAATTTGAGCAGGTATATCAAAAGACCGAATATCGAGCTGTCCGAGGGATCGTTCGCCGGGGTACGGGACTGGAAAGGCACGTTCACGCTGGTATCAGACAAAAAGGTGGTTCTGTCGAATCGTGACAAGAAGATTCGAAAGATCCAGCGGGGTCTATGGGTGAACCATAAAGAAAGGCCTTTCTTAGCGGATTGTCTGAAGGATCTGGCAGATTCCGATGAGTTATCGGTTCAAGAAAGAGAAATGATTCGGCGAGGAATCCCAAACGCTAAGCGCATGAACGAAATGACATCGTTGCTGCACAGGGTCGAGAGAAAAAAAGTCCTTAAGCCATTAGGCGACTGTTTCGCGGATGCTGAAGAGCGTGCAGCCGAGATTGTGGAAGGACTGCTCAGTCGGGGCAGGAAACTGATTCAAGAATAGTTGAGTGACAATAGAGACACACCGGATACAAGAGTAGTAGGGGAAAATGAATTGGGATTGTTTGAAGTTATGTGATGTTGTCGGTAACGATGAAGCCTACGGTGTTCCAAAAACCGGAGAAGTGAATGGAATACGGGGTGAGGATAAATCAAAACCAGCACAGCGGCTACTGCTCCGTTTGATAAAAGCATAACTGGAAGGATCGAAATGTAGTTAGCAGTTACGAATGGAAAGAAACTAAGGCCAGCTCGGCCACCATTGCAAGACTTTTTAGCAGGTCGCAGCGATGAACCGGACGAGCGAGTAAACTCGTGGGCTTTTTCTATGCCCTAACTGGCCTACTATATTCTACCAAGCCGGATAGTTTCCAGCAAGCAAAAGAAAGGAACAGGAGATGAAAAACCAATTGACAACAAAAAAGGAAAATTTATTGCTGTTGTCGTTCCAAAAAGTCCTCACCAGCCAGAGTTCCTGCCCACCCCCGGCAGGGGATCGCCCGGCTGGCTCCATTTATGGATACCATAAAGTTAACCGAAAAAGGCTATCATCACTCATGGTGGAGATTTTGCTCTGCATCGGCGACGGAATCGAGCGGGGCGTGTTAGTAAAACACGTTTTTGGGCTGGAACGTCGATACTGCGGATACTTCAGTGACCCCTGCCTTCGAGGAAAACAAAAGCGAGATTACGAAGACCGGTACCGGAGGGCACAACCCGTAGTGACTAGAACCTTGAAGCGAATGGAAAAACGCGGACTGGTTCAACTGATTAGACACAGTAAATATGTTAAACAGGTTTCCCTGACCGAAGAAGGGCGAATAGTCGCTCGCCGGTTAGAGGCAGATGGGAGACTTTTTCCTGAGATTTCAATTAGAGAATAATAATGCGACACAACTTCAGCAGATTAACGGTTTCGGGGAACAAATTCCAGCACCCCCCGGTCCGTCCGCCATGATAAAAAAGCCCGGATTCCGGCCTGCCCTTTCCCCGGTCAAAGGATACAGGGCCAGCCGAACAGCATCGTGTGCAGACGGCATACGCCGCCCCGGGCATGTTTTATCTTATCAGTCCCCGGGGTGGTTATCAAGCATGTTGTCCTGCCCAATCCTACGGAATGTAAACCAGGACATTATTAACCATTACAAGGGATTGATTATGAAAACAGAACCCAATTTGAAAAATAACGAAGCCCCGGACATCGGGGAATCCCCGCCGGGCAAGCTTGCTTCTGCTTTGCAGAAATTCTTTGAAGCCTGCTGCAGCAAGGTTGCCGAGAAAACCGCCAAAGAGCTTGAGCAAAGCAAGAAAATAACATCTATCGAGTCGAGACTCGGCGAACTGGAATCTGAAAACCGCCAGATGTACGACCTGCTGGGCGACAGGCTTCCCAAGATGAGCGGCCTCGACGAACTGGTTGCCCAGCATACCAGGCTGCTCGAAGGTTTCCTTGATGAGAGGGTGATGGACTTGTTCAGAGGCATCATCCCAGTGCTAGACAGGATCGAGGCAAGGCTGTACGTACTCACCAACCTGATACGCTCGCGGAAGCTACCCGCCCGGGAGGCCCTGGAATTGCTCAGCTTTCTAAAGGGCGTGCGTATCGAACTCGTGTCGTTGCTGTCAGCCAATGGCATAGAGCAATTCACTACAGGCAAGAAAACATTCTCCGGCAAACACCACCAGGCGACGAAGTTTGTCACCTGTGACGACCCGTCGCTCGATGGAACCATTTTCAGATATTTAAAGCCTGCCTACAAGCGGAACGGGACCATGATAAGGCCGGAGATAGTTGAAGTTTACCGTTACGAAGATAACGGTGGAAAGGAGATTTAATCATGTCGAACTCAGTGATTGCAGTGGGCTTTGACTTCGGGACAAAACGGTCGAAAGCCGCCTACGTGGATGCAACCGAACGTCCCATAGCTATCCAGAACAAACGAGGCGACTTTTATACACCGAGCGTGATAGCCTTTGACGACCAGGGCAAGCCTTACCTTATAGGAGAGGAAGCCCTGCTTGAGGCCTTTGTGCGGCCTGACCATGTCTTGGCGGATTTCAAGCCCGAACTCGGCAGCAACAAGGTGCTCTACAAGGGCGATAAAGAATACACTGCCACGCAACTTGCCGCCCTGGTGCTCAAATCCATGAAGGAAGATGTGGAACGGGCAACCAACACAACCGTAAACTCCGCTGTTCTAAGCTGCCCGGCCAATACCAAGGACGATTTCAGGGCAGCCCTGATGGAAGCCGCAAGAATGGCAGGGATTGAACCGGAAGCCTTGATAGGCGAACCTTCGGCTGCGGGCCTGGGATATGCTTATAACAAACAGTATGACAGGCGTTTCGTGATATTCGATTTAGGCGGTGGTACCCTCGACGTCTCGGTCATCGAAGTCAGCGGTAACAACATCACGGTTACCGGCACAGAAGGCGTGCCTCAACTGGGCGGAAGGGATTTTACTGCCAGGCTGGAAAAACGTATCCTCGAAGCATTTGCCCGGCAAACCGGCGAACATCCCTCAAAACAGGACGACCCGCACTTCTTTCAGGAACTCTACCAGAAAGCCGAGGGTGTGAAAATCACCCTCAGTGAACGTGAAGACCGGACGGTGGTCATCGGCTGCCGCGGCAAGCAGGCAATTGTCAAAGTCACGCGAAGTGAATTCGTATCCATGTGCAGCGACCTGTTCGATCAGTGCATCGAATGTGCCGACAAAGCTATAAAGGGACGCGGCCATACATGGAAGGACATTGACAGCCTCGTGATGGTTGGTGGTTCTTCAAGGATGCCGTACATCCAGGAGCAACTGGCCAATATAAGCGGGCTTGCACCGAAAAACGACATCTTGCCAGACCGGGCTGTCGCTATCGGGACGGTCTTGAAGGCCCGGCTCGTTCTCGGTGAGAAAGGTGTTCTTCCGCATCCCGGCATTTTCGTGCGGGAAGTATCATCACATGATCTTGGCTGCTGTGTCCTCAAGCCCGGCGGTAAGGGCGAGGATGACCTGGTGCAAGTGGCGTTGATTTCCAAGAACACGCCGGTGCCTGCCCAAAAAACTGACAGCTTCTTCCTCCAGCACGAAGACCAGACAGCGGTGAAAATAATCATCGCCCAGGGAGATGACGGAAGCCCGCTCAGGCAGTGCCTGGAGATAGGCGAGATACAACTCGAAAACCTGCCCAAAGAGTCCAAACGCACCCAGCGGATAAAGGTGGACTATGCGCTGGATACGAACGGGATGGCAAAAGTTACCGCTACTGACCTTGTGGGAGGTGCGAGTGAAACAGTCTCCATCGACTGTAAAAAGGACGTGAAAAGAAAAAAATAACGAAAGGAGATTGGCAATGTTTTGGAGTAAAGGCAAACAAAATTCAAACCATTCGGATCAGCGTATTCTGGTTCTGGACCGTTCAACCTCTATGGAAGCCTATGATTTACGGCCTAACAGGTTGGCAGCAGCCAAAAACGCTGCTGCTGCATACGTTGAGAAACTGTGTGATGTGTCTCCGGAGTCACGGGTCTCCGTCGTCAGTTACGGCGACTCCGTAAGTGTTACGTGTGATGGCCTGAGTGTTTCGGAAGATTACGAGAGCATAATGAAAAGCATTGAAAAGATAAGGTTGAGCGGCAGCACGGATATTGGCAAAGCTCTGGCGAAGGCACGGGAGCTTCTCAAAAGCGGGACCGCGCAGTCACAGGTGGTCCTGTTAACCGACGGCGAGCATAATGGACGAACAGACCCGGTAGAGGTGGCCCGGAAGCTCAAGAAACGTTCGGTAAAGATTGATTGTGTGGGCATAGGGGGCAGGCCCGGCAACGTTAACGAACGGCTTATGAAAAAAATAGCATCCCGTGACGAAAACGGCCAGCCCTGTTATCACTTCATAAAAGATGGCTTCGAGTTGGTTGAGCATTTTAGAAGCCTGGCGGGTTATTTGAGCAGGGAGTAATACATGTTCGTGCAAGATTATGAATTCAACGGAGACGCGAAATGAACGAGAGAACCCGTAAGGATTTTCTGGACCTGTTGAAGAAGAGCAACCCAAGGCAGAGGAAGACTGCTGTCCAGCGTGTCGAGGGCAAGGTTTCGAGCGACGGCACCAACTACGTTAAGGAAGAGCTCAGTTTTATGTCACCTGACCTGACCACCAGGCAGGTGACATTTGTTTCCTCCAGGCTCTGCGATTGTGGAGCGATGTTGTCAGCAAACAATCCCATCTTGGGAACATGTCAGTATATAAGCGTCCGCAATAAAGTATGCGAAGTCTATTTATGCAGCCAGTGCAGCAGAGCATGTGAACGGTGCCGGAAAAGAATCTGTCCAAAACATTCCATCAAAGTCGGCGACGTTTTTTACTGCCGCCGGTGTGCGCCGTTGAAAATAGCGGCCAAGGCGCTGAAAGCGTTCTTCCGGATTGGTGAAAAGGAAAATAACGGATGAGTCGGCTTATCATTATAGTAATTTTGTTGCTAACCGTGGGGCCGTTGAGGAGGCCATTGTTCTCATCCTGGCGCACTGTTCTGCCTGTCGCGACCGGCGCCCTCGTGGGCTGGTGGGCATCCCTGCTTTTTCTCAGCTATATGTATTCCGGCCCGGTGTTTCTAGCCGGCCCGGTTCTCGGTGCCTTGATGATAGGTTCGGCGGGCCGGGCCTGGCTTTATGAAAACTTTCCGCCGGGAGGCAAATAGGATGATTGACAAGAGCTTATTCTTGATGTCGGAAGTCTTGGGCAGGGACGACCCGCAGGTCAAGGCCTTGTTGTGGGCGGCCCGGGACCCTGCGATTGCACCAAACGTTAAGATCATGATGGAAAACCTGCTGCGGGAAAAAGGATGGGACCCGCAGAACCTGCCCAAATTTTTCCTGCCCCGCAACATATCACCAAGCGATTACATAATCGGAACCGCTGTCAGCGGCAATGTTCACGATGGTGACATCGGTTTTTCGAAAGACGACCTGGATTCGCACATCGGCATATACGGGCAGACAGGAGGCGGAAAAACAACTCTGGTTATGTTGCTGCTCCTCGCCTTTACAAATCAGGATAAGAAAAATAGATTCTTCATTTGGGATGCCGGTAGTGAATACCGGCGGCTGCTGCCTTTTTACAGCCCAGCCGAATTGATATGGCTGGAGCCTGATAGTATGGGAATCAACCCGCTTCAGGTTCCTCTTAATGCCGAAGGCAAGTCGGTGATGTCACCCGCTAAATGGATAGATATGATCAGAGAATTGCTGCGGATGCTGTGGTTGAACGAACCATCCATAAATCTTTTCTGCGAGCTGCTTGACCAGGAATATCTGAAGCGAGGCGTTTACAGCGATCCGGTCAATGCAGTTTATCCTTCGTTAAGTGACATACTCGTCGAGCTTGAAAACTTGAAAGCCAGGCAGGGATCGGACCGCCACAAGGCGAAGGGAAAGCTCATAGACAGATTGGGCTCAATTTGCAAATCGTTGCCCGGACTTGGCGTTCAGCGTTCCCGCAACGTGTGTGAACTGTTCGGAAATCATTCGGTTATCCTGGATGTTTCAAACCTGCGGGATATTGGCCGGCCATTCCTGTTCTCGTTCTTATACATGGTATTCAGGTCGGTTTTTACATGGAAGAACCGGTCATAACCGGGATGATGGTTGCGGAGGAGGCCCACGAGGTCATGGGCGGCCAGATCAACAAGCGGACATCGGACCTTAAAGAGGCAATCGCAACCGGCATCTTGCGCGACATACGGAAATCGGGTTTTTGCGCTGTGGTTGTTTCGCAGCTTGTCCCCGACGTTGATAAAAGCATAAGGGGAAACATGGGTTCGGTGATTTCACTCCGGCAGGGAGACCACTATTGTGTCAAAGAGGCTGCCGCCGATCTCAATCTCAAACCCTGGCAAAGTGACGAACTTGCGAAGTTGGGCGACCGGCAGGCCGTTGCCAGATTCAGCAGGTTTGGTGAGCCGGTCAACGTTCTAATCGAGGATGCAGCTAAGTTGTTTCAAGTACCGAAACCGACGTGTGAACAGGCCAGGGCCAGAAGCAAGCCGGTCCTGGACATGATCCCCTTTGCCAAAAAGCTGCAGAAAAAACCGCCAGCAGATAAAGAGAATAGTGCCGCGCTCGCTCCGGACAGCAATGAATACAAAGACTTTGCTTACATTGCCCGCTTTCCCTACAAGCTCGCACGGGACAGGCAGGCGGAAACCAGACTCGGCAAAGACGCCGACAGCAGGGCCGCAAAGAAGCTCAGGGACCTGGGGCTGGTGCGGCTGGCTGGCAAGGCGGGTGCGAAGTTCATGCTTTACCGGTTGACTGATAGAGGCCTTGCCCTGGCCAAGAAGCTGGGCCTGCCAACCGCTGAACCGCACAAGGGCGGCACGGTTCACCGCTGCCTTGTGCATTATCTGAAACAGTGCCTGAAGGATTTTTGCCCGGGACTTTCCTGCACCGAGACCGGTGCCGCGGCGGCCGTCGGGAAGGTACTGGTTGAACCGGACTTGGTCGCGGTGCATCCCTGCGGCCGCCGCTGGGCTGCACAGTGCTGTGTGAAAAACAGCGTGCAGTATGAAACGGACAGGCTGCTCCAGCTGCTCGAATTAACCCGTCGCGCGCCCGAAGACCCGCAGCGGTTCGAGTCGGTCATCTGTTTGGCGGTTAATAAGTCCCACAGGCGGACTATCGAGCAAATAGTCAGACAGCAAACCGGAGGCAGCCTTCCGGGTAGGCTGGTTATGCTGGACTTCGATGAGCTGATTAATGGCGTGGACTGGAGAAATGCTATCACTCTGTAAAAATATCGTTTTGAACCGGGAACCGCTGCGCGGGGAACCAGACTATGCCCTGCTCGCTGTGCCACGGTTAGTTGGCCCAGCCATAAAGCACACCGGCTGTCATAAAGCCGGTCAGTTCACACACGGCATTTGCAGTGCTTACGGGCCAAGTGTGCTCTGCGCGGTTCGCTTTCATTCCGTACTTTTTCCACAATACAGCGTCCCCAATACCGCAATCACCTCCGAACCTGTACTGCTTCGGCTCATAACTCTAATTTCCGCAGTGCGAGTCTTGACGGGAAATCAGGTTAAGAGCCTCCGCTCATTGCCGTCCGGAGGTGATTGCTTGCGGTTAAGGGACGCTCAATGCAGGAAAAACCGGCTAAATGAAAGCACCGCTAACGGCACCACCCGGGGAGGTGAAAGTGTGAGCTATAAGATTGTTGCCTACAAAAATGGCAAAAAGATTGGTTCGATGAGAGACCACACCGGAAAGGTTATGGTCTTCAAAACCAAGCAAGAAGCAGAAACAACTAAAGGCATTGAATCCTTGCAAATAGAAAGTGTTGGCCTCAATTTGGAGATTGTCCAGATTAGGCAAAAGGCAGGTAAGAGATGAACTTACTGCCTTTTTTATTTTTTTAACAGACAGTAGCTGTTTTGTTGGTTCGCTGTGCGACTCGGTGAAAGGGTTAAGGATTATATTGGATGTTTTTAACAAGGCATGTTCGAAACATGAGTTGATACCCGCTTCACGGTGTGGCGGGTGTTGGGTTAGGCCGGACAGGGGAACTACTCCCTGCACGGCTGTTCTTCCTGCAACGGTCGGCCGTTGCAGGGGTTCACTGGCCGGAATCCGCGGGGCTGTCCGGCAGTTTCACCTTAGAACGGATAGGTGGTTACCTGTGCAGCTGTTAGCAGGTAATTGGTTCAGTTGGATGGTAGTGAAAAGTAATGAAAAGCTTGCTAATGATAATGAAGTGGAAGGATTAAGAAATGTGTCAGGATCTTAACTCGCCAATACCGGGTCCGCATCTTGACGGGCTTATCAGCTCCGACGGTCGCTTGCATCCCACCGGGCCAACGTGGCCCGATCCGCTGCTGGATGAACTGGAATTCCAGATTGAGAATCAGACTCCGGTGGAGCCTCTGCCCGTAGAACTGGAAGATCCTATGCAGGATGCTCTCGATATGGTTGAACGTCATATTGAAAGTGAACCGGAATCTCAAAAGAAAGTTTCGATACCAGATGAACCCATAGAACCGGGATTAATACCTTGCGATGAATCGTCACGACCGGTTGCGGGTACCCATAACCCGGCACCGGAATCACCACCACCGCCAATAGAGGAATTATCACCGGTAAGAGAATATCCCTATCCACAGCACAGGATGCACGGAGGCTGTACGGGCATCAGAAACCAGGGAAGTGATATGAGATACTGCCAGCTCCACGACTCCTGGATCCGGCTTCAGGATTGTGAAAATTGCAGTGACTACGAAGCCGGGGATACAGAAGAAGATATCTGCCGTTATGCCTCGTGAAATACAAAAGAACGGATTTATATCATGAGTGCACGCAGATGAAAAAAGAACGCGTTTTTTATGAAAGGAGATTTATTATGTCAATGCCGGAAAAAGAATTCAAAGTTGGTACTGTCTCTGCCACTATCTGGCCGCGGACAGTAAATTCGGACGGCGAGACCTTCACCGCCTACTCAGTAAAAATCCAGCGGAGCTACAGAGACCAGAACGGTGAATGGCAGGAAACGAATAATTTTCGCCCACAGGATTTGCCCGCTGTTGAAACTGTTTCAGGTGAGGCTTTCCGTTATTTGAAGCTGCGGACAAGAGAGCCTGACAAGGATAGTTCGGAAATCGGGTAGTA
>CAYNTC010000036.1:0-13564 GCA_964399795.1 uncultured Pirellulales bacterium
TTTTTTCGAGGATAGTTATGGTGGTATTGATGTGGCTTAATCGGAAACAAATATCATTATGAAGCACCTTGTATTCTTCAATAAACTCAGGCTCTAGGACGTCTTCTGGCTTTTTCTCACTTATAGTCATAAAAATCACCATCTGAGAATGGATGTCCCCTAAATATATTTTTAATCTCTACCGGAATTTTGCGCCCGTCACGATACCAAATCCTGAAATTTATGTAATCATCAGTATCGAATTTAAACCAACCAACCATATTAGAATCTGGGTGTTTCTCGTTTGACCAAAATCCAGTTGAGTCCAAAAGGGATTTTTCAAAATCATCAAAAGCATCCACTAAACGACTCGTGACAAGAATAACATTTAATGATTCCGGCATAAATTGCTTATATGTCTGACTAAGTTTATCATAAAGCCTTTTTCTATCATTAGGAGCCCATAACTTTGGTAATATATCAAACCTGCCATTTTTGCCTTTACCCTTTTTGGGAGATACCTCGCATTTCGCCAGAGTTATTCCAGTTGCATTTTTTATAGTTATTCTGTCGTCAACTTTAGAATTTTTAATGCATTCTTTTGCTTGCCTATAAACTTCCTGCATTTCATTATCTGTTAAACGCCTTAGTAAAGAAATTTTAACATCAACCGCTTTGTGGATTTTTCTAAGGTTACGAAGACGACTAATAGCTTTTAGTTCTTTCTGGATTACCTGTTCTAAATTGAGCCTTTTGATATGAACAAAAAATGTGTATTTGTCTTTTGCAACTCTAAAGTCTGCGGTTCGGCCATTAACTGTTAGAACCTCAACTTTCAAGCTACATCCACGAATAATGAAATACCTTGCGACCATTGCTTCAGCATAATGATCTAAAAATGACTCTTGATTTTTAGCAGAACGAATTGTTTTAAGCAATTTTGATAACTCGGTGTCTGCTTCCCAACTATTTATTTCGTTTAAGACCAAGGAGTTTATATGCAATCTTTCAACTAATGTTTCAAATTTCATTTTCCTTAACTTTTCACAATTTTTATTTCTTCTTCAGTTAGCCTTGTAGGATGGGCAAATATCCTGCCCATGCTGATAATTTACTTTTCATGATTCTCTCGCAAATTGCATGTTCTACTTTCAGCAGTAGATTATTGGCACGACCAACCACGAAGCACTATCCACCAACTCCGAACAATGAACAACGAACTATATATTTCTCCTCCTTTAATCCACAATAGCTCTGTTGATGTCCCGTCCGCAGATGTATCCCAACCGTCACATGGTATTATACTGAACTTGTGGTCCTGCCTTCAAGAAAATTTTTAAGATTGCGAGGATTTTGATTCACTGCCGTATGATCTAAATCAGCCGAGTTTCACTAACCGAAAATATGACGCTCCATGCACAGATGATGTTGAATGTCAAGTAGAAAACCGACCAAGTCAAGCGTTTTTGTTGATTGCTAAAATCTGCATGAAAGTAATGCGCAATAATTGGTAAGTTTTTGTGAATTTCTGGTAATTTCTTGTCATTTTTTGCAAATTCCGCTCATTTTCGTCAATTTATGTTAGGCCGAAGAATCTCGTGTAAGTACCGCCATCAAAAGGACATGCAAAAATTTTAGGCATGAGTCCTGAAAAACTAAATGTCCAAAAGCTAACGCTCGCATCAAGGCAAGATTTTTACTTGGGTACTGCTCACAGAGACAGGTTCCCGGCTCGTTTTTCTTAATATACACAGTTAAGATTTTTGTTCTCTCTTGGCATTATATTTTCTCTATCCCTTTTAGAACTTCAGGCGATTCCAGGGATAAGAGTATTGAAAATTTGTGAAAAAGCAGGTATCTATTGCGGGTCTGTATGTTTTGTTGGGCAGCGCTCATCAATAACGGATTGAATGTGATTTAGCCAGGAATTTATAGCAGTAAACAAGAGGATAGGCTGTGCGAAAGGAGAATCTTATGTCTATCGGAAAATATCGAATAATGCTGATCTTGGCAGCCGTTTTACTGAATGGATGTTGCAAATATGCTGTTGAAAAGCAAGGTGATGGTATGATGATCAAACTTAAAAAGGAAAAAGTAACGGACGTCGGTGTGATAAAAATACAGGTGTGTGCTGATAATATTTTTCATGTTATTGCAACACCAAGTGACACTTTTTCCTCCAGGCCAAGCCTGATCGTTCCAAAACATAATTGGCAAACGGTGCCGTATAATGTGCAAGAAAAGAACAACGCTATTGAGATTTCCACTGCGAAGATAACGGCCAGAGTTTCAACGCAAACTGGAGAAATCGCTTTCTATGATAAGAATGGCCAGCTAATCCTTCAGGAAAAACCAGGAGGTGGCAAGATTATCTCAACTGCGGAAGTCATGGGTGAGAAAACCTATCATGTTCAACAGATTTTCAATTCGCCCGAGGACGAAGCTTTTTACGGACTGGGTCAGCACCAAAATGGCATAATGAACTATAAAGGCCACGATGTGGACCTTTGGCAGCATAATATTATCATCGCAGTTCCATTTTTAGTTTCCAGCAGGAACTATGGGATCCTGTGGGATAATAATTCACGCACGAAGTTCGGTGACATCAGAGACTATCAATCACTATCATCGTTGATGTTGTACGACAAAGAAGGCAAAGAAGGTGGATTAACCGCCGAGTACTTCAGAGATTCTGGTTTCCAGTCGCTTTTTACGTCGCGTACCGAATCAACGATTGAACATGAGTATATGGACAGCCCGAATACGTATCCTGAAGGTTTTAGCCGAAATGTGAAGAGCGTGCGATGGAGCGGTGAAATCCAGTGTCGTGAACCGGGCGTTCACAAGTTCAGACTTTACTGTTCAAGTTATACAAAAATGTGGCTAAACGGCGAACTGGTTGTGGATTCATGGCGACAGAACTGGCTGCCCTGGACACATTTAATGCGCTTACAAATGGAAGCAGGGAAACGCTATTCAATCAAAATCGAGTGGGTGCCGAACGACGGCTATATTGGATTAAAGTATCTCAGCCCAGAGAACGAAGAAAACAAAAATACCCTGTCACTTTATTCCGAGGTAGCAGATCAAATCGACTATTACTTCATTTACGGGGACAATCCGGATCAGGTCATTCAAGGGTATCGTCAAATTACAGGCAAGGCACCTATGATGCCCAAGTGGGCAATGGGACTGTGGCAGTGCAGGGAACGCTATAAGACGCAGGAAGAGTTGCTCTCGGTCGTCAAAGAATTCCGCGAACGCCAAATCCCACTGGATAATATCGTTCAGGACTGGTTCTACTGGCCTGAAGATAAGTGGGGTGATCATGATTTTGACCCTGAACGCTTTCCTGATCCGCAAGGCATGGTTAAGGAGCTTCACGAAAATCTTAACACGCATATTATGATCTCGGTTTGGCCCAAGTTTTATGTGGGCACTGAGCACTATGAGCAGTTCAATAAAAAAGGCTGGCTGTATATGCGCAACGTTGAGAAGGAGCAAAGAGATTGGGTCGGGCCTGGATACGTCTCGACATTTTATGATCCGTATAGTAAAGGTGCTCGTGAGTTATTCTGGAGGCAGATGGAGGAGAAACTTTTAAGCAAAGGATTTGACGCTTGGTGGCTGGATGCTACCGAACCGGATATTCAATCCAATCTATCGCCAATGGAACATCTGCTGCGCATGGGACCGACCGCAATGGGATCTTCTTCACGGTATCTAAATACATATTCTCTGATGAATGCTAAAGGCATTTATGAGGGACAGCGTAAGAGTAAACCAAATCAGCGAGTTTTTATCCTCACCCGTTCGGCCTATGCAGGACAGCAACGGTATTCTGCTGCGGCGTGGAGCGGCGATATTGCTACCCGATGGTACGATTTGAAGACGCAGATTCCCGCTGGCTTGAATTTCTGTTTGTCCGGAATCCCTTACTGGACTACCGACATCGGTGGCTTCGGGGTTGAACCCCGCTTCGAGCGTAATGTCAAAGATGACGACCTTGAAGAATGGCGAGAGTTGAACACACGTTGGTTCCAGTTTGGTACGTTCTGTCCCTTATTCCGAGTGCATGGCCAGTTTCCATATCGCGAAATGTTCAACATTGCTCCTGATGACCATCCAGCCTATCAAACTATGTTGATCTATGACAAGCTGCGCTATCGGTTGATGCCTTATATCTATTCACTAACCGGCATGGTAACGCACAACGACTGTACAATCATGCGAGCTCTGGTGATGGATTTTGGCTATGATAAGAATGTGCTAAATATAGGCGATCAGTTTATGTTCGGCCCGGCATTACTCATTAATCCGGTGACTGAATATAAGGTTCGGGCACGCAAGGTGTATCTACCTGCTGGGACTGGTTGGTATGAGCTTAGTTCCGGCCGGTATTTCAAGGGTGGCCAAACCATAAAGGCTGATGCGCCTTATTCAGATATACCGATTTTTGTGAAAGAAGGCTCGATAATTCCATTTGGACCAGCTATTCAGTACGCCGTCGAAAAACCCGCCGATCCGATTCGCCTGTTTGTTTACACAGGCGCAGATGGTGACTTCACCTTATATGAAGATGAAAATGTTAATTACAACTATGAGAGAGGCGCCTATAGCACTATCTCGCTTAAATACAATGAGGATTCACAAGCCTTGACAATCGGTGCTCGCAAGGGGGGATTCCCCGGCATGTTGAAGAAGCGCACTTTTGAGATTGTCTGGGTTGATAAAGCCGAACCTCACGGCCTTGACCTTGATGGGCCGGCTGCTCAGTCTGTTCGATATGAAGGAAGCAAACTGGTTGTTAAACAGAATAAGTAAATCCATCAAAGTGAATGATCACGGTCATTGTATTTGACTTGACAAAGAATATCGAAATAGCCGGCTATTACTAATTGTGCAGGCAGAGACGCTGAAGTGTGATTGTCACAGCCGAGGCCTCAGGATCGAAAGCCAACGCGGGTAAGTTTCCTTATATCCTTGAAAAAATACGTGCTGTAAAGGTGATACGTAGAGGGTGCGCTTCACATTTGTAGGTGTCACCAAGGACTGTTCAGCTTCTTGGCAGTACGATTCCTATTCTTTCCGAATTCTCTAAATTTTTTGTAAGTTTTGTGATGTTTTGAAGTCTAATATGGTGGTCATGACCAGAGCGACAGATGAGCAGCTCGTTGAGCATTTTAATCGTGGCGACGATTCTGCTTTCGAGAGAATCGTCGAAGAATATTCAGCCGATATCACGGTGCTGGCTAATCGACTACTTGGTTGGCCCGGCGAGGTCGAAGATGTTGTACAGGATGTTTTTCTTGCTGTTCTTGTCGGCCTGAAGAATTTTCGATGCGAGTGTAGTCTGAAGACATGGCTCTTTACTATAACAATTAACGAATGCCGCAGCCGACACCGGCGTATGACGCGGTTGCTCAGGCTCCCCAAAAGAGCTGGAAAACATTGTGAGCCTTGTTCCAATGGCACTGCTGACAAAAATTCAATGGATAGAGAAACCTTCGAGAGTATTCGGACAGCAGTCAGGGCTTTGCCAGCGAAGTATCGTGAGCCGCTCGTACTGCGGTATTTGCAGGAGCTTTCGATGAGCCAGATAAGTTCAATTCTTGGTATAACTGAAAATGCCTTGCAGGTGCGGCTCAGCCGTGCCAGGGGCCTGCTCAAACAAAGGCTTTCGAGACTAATCGAGGAGACCTTATGACAGAGAATATAATCAAAGACCTGCTTCAGGAGGCTGATAAGATAGCTGGTGTCCCTGAGCAAGCTTCCATTGATATAGGCATCATACGCCGACGAGCTCGTAAGAGATATTTAATGCGTACGATAGCCCCCCTTATAGCAGCCGCCGCTGTGATAATTCTTACTATCTCTGTATGGACCCTGTCATTCAGGACAGCTAAACCGGTTGGGGACAACGACGAGCTTGCTCGGCTGCAAGCGCAGGTCAAATATCTCCAAGCAAGAACGGACGCCACATTGAAGCTTGTCCAAGAAATGCTCCAAAAGGAGCAAAAACAGCGTGAGCTGGAAGCACTACAAGCTCAGCTCGAAAGCATCGGCGATCCTCGCGAAGAAATAAGCCAGCAGGTGGAGCGAACGGCCCTTATCCTTGTTTTTCAGGCTGATAAAATGTATCGAGAGCTCGGTCAAAAGAGTTCGGTGATGCAAGCGTACAGCCGAGTTATTGAACTTTTCCCGCAAAGTCGATGGGCCAAAGTGGCCCGACAACGGTTGGTACATATTCAGAATGCAGAGAATGTGACAAATTTGAAAGGAGATTCTATATGAGATCTGCAAAACATGTGGTTTTTGTGTCTATCCTTGTATTTTTTATTGTGGGTGCAGCGAGAGCGAGCGGTAAACCAGAGCAAGGCAAATTAAACAAGACACCAGCGGATTCAAATACACGTTTTGCCAGTTGCGTAGTCAAGGTAACGGTGGACCCAGCCGTTTTTCCTGTTAACTTCAAGATGGTCGAGTGGCTGATGCGCAGCTCAGGTGTTGCCGGCAAGGCATCGCGCGAGGTGCTGGAACTGTCACCACACGAGGGCCAGGAGTTCTTTCACATCGAGCAGTTGGTTGGGGCTTTTGGATACTCAACTGCTATATCTTATCCCAGGCCAGGACCAGAGCCCGACCCGAGTCATATGGACATGGATGCTGACGGAATGGGCCCGATGATAATGGAACGAGAACGGGCTAGAGTTGAGGCGGGGAGGTTAGCTGCGGAAGAAGAACGTGATCGACGGCGACGCTCCCGTGGATCGCAACGCGATGCAGATCCCGATGTAGTTCGTGGACCCGTAATAAATGCGCCGTCCGGACATCTTTTCCCCGAAGGTGTTGTTATCTTTCGGCTTAAGGTTGAATTGCCGGAGGATTACTTTAAGCAAGTGGCGGAGGAGTTTATGTACGCCCTTGTGGAAAACTTGCGCGAGACAATATCAGAAGCTTGCGTCGATGTCAGACGCAGATTTGGTGCGCAGCTCAACCATGCTAACGAAGAAGTCGAACGCGCAGAGGGCCGGTTAGCTGCCTTGCAATATGAGCTCAACGAAATCTCGGGTACCTGTGTTATCTGGCGAGACATCATTCAGCAGGAACTTGACGATCTGCGTGATGAAATAGAAACGGCAGAGTTGAGGCAGGCGGAGGATCGGTTAGCTAAAGAGGCCATAGTTGAGAAAATTTCGCGGACTCAGGCCTTAGTAGAAAAGCGGCTGGATGACGATCCTATCACCAAAGAGCTGCAGGCAACTGTTGAAGCGAATGCCAAACAACTTGCAGAAATGGAGGCTTCGGGAAAATTTAGTTTTCAAGACCTCCAAGAATTCAGAGAAGACCTTATCAGGGCTAGAATGGAGCTTGCAGAACGGCGAGAACAGATAAGCAACGATGCAGGTGCCAGACGTGTGGAATCTCTCAATGAAGAACTGCAGGAACTTTTATTGAGAGAGCGAAAGACCGAACACTATCTTGTACAATTGCAGCAGAAACGAAATAAATTGACCGAGCTAATGCCAAAGGCTGATAGGTATGAGCTTTTGGAAATGAAAATTGATATTGCCAGAGATAGCCTCGAAGATGCGATTCGGTGGCGTGACGAGCTTCAGCGCAGGTTCCGCATGATACAGGAGCCTGCCGTGACAATTATAGGGGGGCACTAACAAAAACTATATAAGATTACACAATCGGCGCCCGCAAAATTGCTAAAGCGGGCGCCGAACAATTCAACAAAATACTGCTTGTTACAAAATTTGCACAACGCATGATGCATCGGGTCAATGCTTAAAATGCCTTTTGCCGGTGAAGACCATAGCTATACCGTACTTGTTGGCGGCTGCGATTACTTCGTCATCTTTTTTCGACCCACCTGGCTGGACTATTGCAGCCACGCCAGCTTTGGCGGCATTCTCAACGTTATCAGGGAATGGGAAGAAGGCGTCTGAGGCCATTGAGCAACCCTTTGTTGCGTCGCCTGCGTGCTTAAAGGCTATCAAGCCGGATTCGACGCGATTCATCTGGCCAGCCCCTACGCCTATGACTTTCTTGTTCTTGGTCAATACGATTGTATTGCTCTTGGTATGTTTGGCTGCGAGCCAGGCAATCCTTAAGTCTTCGAGCTGTTCAGCAGTAGGTCTTGTCTTGGTCGGATAGGTCAGTGTATCGGGTTCCCAGCCGACCATATCTCTTTTTTGTAGTAGTAGGCCACCTACAACACAGCGGACGTCGGGCTCGCTCTGGTCGATTTTAGTTTTGTCTATCGGGCCGGTTTCAATCAAGCGGACTCTGCTACCCCAGGTTTTCAGGGTCCTTATTATCTCGATGGCTTCGGTGTCAAATTTCGGAGCGATGATGACCTCAGCAAAAAAACCGCTGGCACCGAGTGCCTTGCCGAATAGACTGTATGAGCCCATGATTGTCTTGGCTAATTCGACATCAACATTTCGGTTCAAAGCGACAATGCTACCAAAGGCACTAACTACATCACCTTCGTAGGCCTTGCGGTACGCCACATATATATCTTCATCAACGGCGCAGCCGCATGGATTGAGGTGCTTGACGACGACGGCTGCAGGTTCATTGAATTCTTTAACCAGCTCGAAAGCCGCGTTAGTGTCAAGAAGATTATTGAAGCTGATATCAGTGCCGCCTTCCAATAAGGTGCCACTGCTGATGGAAGTTTCGCCGGTGGGCGGCAGTTTGTAAAAAGCTGCACTTTGATGAGGATTTTCACCATACCGCAGGTCTGATTCTTTGGTTAGGGCAATGGAAGCCTTTTCCGGGTATTCGACACCTGCTCGCTTATTGAGGTATTTTGATATGGCGGCGTCGTATGAAGCCGTTAATCCAAAGGCTAAACGGGCGAAATCGCTGCGCAACTGCTGACTGACGGCGCCACCATTCTTCTGCATTACTTCGATGACCTTATCGTACTGGTCTGGTCGTGTGACAACCGTTACGAACTTATGATTCTTCGCGGCGGAGCGGAGCATGCTGGGACCACCAATATCAATATTTTCAATCGCATCTTCGAGCGTGCAGTCCGGCTTAGCAATGGTTTGCTCGAATGGGTAAAGGTTCACGCAAACCAGGTCGATCGGTTCGATGTTGTGCTTTTTCATCGCTGTTGTGTGCTCAGCCTTGTCGCGCAAACCCAGCAGTGCTCCGTGTATTTTCGGATGAAGTGTTTTTACACGGCCATCCATCATTTCGGGAAAGCCCGTCACCGACTCGATACCGACCACATCGATGCCGGCGCCAGAAAGTTTTTTGGCTGTACCACCGGTGCTGATTATCTTGATGCCCATCTTGCTTAGCTTCCTGGCAAATTCAATCACACCGGTTTTGTCAGAAACACTTATAAGAGCCGTTTTGACCTTTACATCCATCGTACTTTTTCTCCTTCTTCTTAAAAGCTACAAATAGTCCGTTATTGTTTGACAGGTTCTAAACATGCTATCCGCCCATGTTCATCGGCGATGTATATTTTTGAATCAGTGGTATTGGTTGCGTGCCTTGAAACGTCGGCGATATTGACTGAGTAGAGCCTATGGGCGTTAGTGTTGTTCATTACTACGAGTGTTTTGATATTTGTGATGACATAAGCTCTGTTTGCGGATTCTGCCAATAAATCAGCACCTTCTTGCAGAGACCAGATGTGCTTGCCGGTTTGCCTGTCTATCGCGGTCAGTCCTTTACCGGGGCCATACTGGTAGACCACATCTTGTGTGACGCGTGGCGAACGGTCGAGAATAGCTTGGGTTTGATATTTCCAAACAAGCTTTACATTTTGGGCAGCAACTATGTCGAGCCTATAGACGCTTGTGTCCTTGCTGGCAAAAAATAGCGAGCTACGGTCCCTAATAACCATCCCTGCGATGGCTTCAGGGACCTTAAACTGCCAGAGGCCCAAGGGCCTGTCCGGCGTGATGCTGACAATATTGCCTGTGTCTGTTGCAAAGATGACAGATATGTCATCAGCTATAATGGAGGTGATCATTGAATCATCATCGGCTGCTACTTCAAACACTTGCACGCGATCATCTACACGCAGCGCATGCAGACGTCTGTCTGTTCCGCTCAGATAGAAGTAGGAACTGTTGCGGACAACAGGACAGATTAGACCAAGTTTGAAGTTCATGGACCTGCGTTCTGCGCCCGATTGGCTGTCGATCTCCACAAGCTTGTTGCCGATTACGGATAGGAGCGTTTCGTCATAGGGCTCCAGTCCGAGCACTGGAATCCCAGGTGCTGCTATGGGTCTGCTGAATGTGACCTTGCCTGTTTGCCTATCAAGTGAGAACATATAGTTTTGACTTGACCGCACATACATACGATTGCCTATGATAGAAATGTGCTCCAGTGTCTCGTCATATTTTATGGGCAGTTCACTCTGCCATAACATCTTCAGCTTTGCATGCTCGAGCAGATCAGGAGAAATTAGCCCCCGTTGATCAGCCCCCACGGCGAGGCTAATTGTCGCAGCGCCAAGAACTAACAAGCCCCCAACCCAAATCAATCTGATTCTAAATGCCCTCGGCATTTTCACGCCCTCATTAAAGAGATTATTTGTTACTTCGCTTGCAGCGCTCTGTCGTTGCTTGGAAACTGTCCTCAACTCCGAGCAAATGGTTGCAATGTCATTATCCAATCTTGGTCTTTACTTGAGGTCGACGTAGTCAGCTAAATCAACATCGTACTCAGCTTCAAATTTTCGCATCTGTTCGATGCGAGCAATGTCTTCTTCTATACGATTTGCGAGCTTGAATATATAGGGCTTCCCCACCAAGCGGTTCTTCAAGTCATCCAGCATGGGCTCCCATGAGCCACCGTATAACTGCGACTTGAGAACGACCAGCATTCGGTGCTCGTTGCTCAACCGGTTGACAAAGTCATTGACAGTTTTGCTGGCATGATTAGCGCCTTTTTGGCTATTTGCGCTTGTCTCAGCCATTTTTGGTAGCCTCGTCCGACGGTAAATTGTAAATCGAACGTGTCAGCCGAATAGTAACGACCTGACCGGTAGATTGCAACTAATTTTCTCAAATTCATTCTAATCCGCAGTTCTCACAGTATTTTAATCTAATGCTCAATGTATACAATAACAGTTTGTGTTGCGGTTCACATGACTTTTTGTTTTTTTCATCACCTAACATCCAAAGCCAGATTGGTTGGTATCGATGCATGTTAATTATGAGACCCCCTGGGTTTGTGGCGGTAAGAAATGCGGGTTAGAGCTTAGTGCAGTTATTATGACATCGGATGATTCCTATGCCTATGATTTTACGTTATTGGATGGTTTTCGTATTATCGAGCTTATGTTTGCCTGGAAAGTGTAGAAAGTTATTATTGCTGAACTCGTGGCAACGTGATATCTATCGTAAGAAGTCTCTTGTCGAAAATACATCTGGCGTCAGTTGTAAATATCTCTATCTTGGTAGGCAGTAAAATGCCTTTTTCTTCGACCTCGCTATAATCGTAACCACGGACGGCCAGGTATTCTTGACGATCTATGTCGCAAAACCAGAGTAAATCGATAAAGGAGTTAATCTTATTTTGATAATAAAAAATCCTATCCCAGCGAGACTTCATCGACTCGATACCTTCTTGTAGGCCATTGGTAGCACCATCTGTATTCATTATGTGCTTTCGCTCGAACCGGTCATACCAAAGCCCTCCAACTTTCATTGGTTCAGTTTGTCTCTTGAAGCTGACGGATGCGTCCAGAAAACTTATTGGTGCCGTAATTAAGCTTAGTATTGCTTCAGCATAATCACGGTATGATACTTGCATTTGCCGGAAGGCGTCTTGCTCACGCCCCTTCAGAATGGTAAGTTGTCCCTCTGAAAACTGCCAGAGGAGCATACCAGGGTGCTCCTGAAGCGAAATTCGAATCCCGAAGCAAGTTCGGGATGGGAAAACCTCAAGATGTTGTTGCGTCAGGTAAAAGCTGCCGTCCGGCTGGTAGAAAGTGACGACACTATCAAGGCTAAGCCTCTTTGTTTTTGTCCATTTTTTAAATCCCCCGGTGGCCTCAAGTGCGCCGGCGGCATAGTCGTATGGTTCTATCAGTGTCTGAACGTCAGGGCCACGAGCAAGTCGCCCCGTACTCTTGTCAGTTTGTTTGGTACAACCTGCAATTGCACAGGTTATCAGCAAAACGAGCCAAAGGGCTATTGATAGTCGGTGCATTATCTTTCTACTTCGTTACAGTTTGTTTTTCGTATTTTTTGGATTGCTCATTAAGCTCCTGCTCTTCGGGACCACATGAAAGCTTCGCCAATTGCTCATACAATGCGTACCTTTCCGAGGCATCCTTCGTAGCCAGCTTCATCAATTCCGCCGCCACTTCGGGCTTGGATTTCTTTAGTGTACGATAACGATTTTCGCCATAAGCGTATTCTTCAAACTCAACGGTCGGCGCCTTCGAATCAAGCTGCAGAGGATTCTTGCCCTGCTCTTTAAGGCGAGGATCGAATCTGTACAAAGGCCAATGGCCGCAGGCAACAGCCTTCTTTTGCTCCTCATAGCCAGCGGTCATATTAATACCGTGAGCAATACAGTGAGCGTAAGCGATTATCAACGATGGTCCAGGATATGCCTCTGCCTCAACAAAGGCTTTGACGGTTTGATTAGCATTCGCACCGATTGCCACTTTGGTGACGTAAACGTTGCCATAGATCATAGCCAACAGGCCAAGGTCCTTTTTGGGCGCCGGTTTTCCGGCGGCGGCAAATTTAGCTACTGCTGCTCTGGGCGTAGATTTGGACATCTGCCCACCCGTATTGGAATAGACTTCCGTATCCAGAACAAGGGCGTTAACATCTGCCCCGCTTGCCAGGACGTGGTCAAGGCCACCGTAGCCGATATCGTAGGCCCAGCCGTCACCACCGAGTGCCCAGACGGATTTACGAACCAGATAGTCAGCGACATCCAGCAGATGCTTGCATTGCTCGCAGTTACTCTTTCTACATTGTTTTTTCAGTTCATCCACGCGGGCTCGCTGTTGTTCAATAGCCCCTTGGTCAGGGTCGTCAGCCAGCGTCGCGGCTCGAATTTCCTCCGATAGCCCGGCGTCCACGCAGCCTTTGTCTGCAACTTCTGCCAATAAAGTTAGAGCACGTTCTTTAAACTTGTTAACAGTCAAGCGCATTCCCATGGCAAACTCGGCGCTATCCTCAAATAAACTGTTGCTCCAGGTCGGGCCTCTGCCGTCGGCTCTCTTAGCATAAGGGGTTGTGGGCAGATTTCCGCCGTAAATCGATGAACATCCCGTGGCATTACCGATAAAGGCTCTGTCGCCGAATAGTTGCGTTAGCAGCTTGACATAGGCTGTTTCACCACAGCCAGCGCAAGCACCGGAATATTCAAATAAAGGCTGAATCAACTGGCTGCCTTTTATAGTGCCGGCTTTGAACAAAGCCGGATCGGTGTTGGGAATCGACAGGAAATGTTCGTAATTTTCGCGTTCCTGGATACGTATCGGCTCTTGAGGAACCATGTTAATGGCGTTTCGGCCAGTGGGCTTCTTATTTTCGTCCTTTTCTTGCGCAGGACAATTCAGGACACATGCACC
>CAYNTC010000037.1:0-13561 GCA_964399795.1 uncultured Pirellulales bacterium
CTTTCGATCGGGTATAGCGAACATCTTGCGCTGTTCCTTCGACCGGAGGTCCCATTACGCCATGAGCAGCCCCCATTTTTGTGGGACCTTCTCCATACTTTTCCCACGCGCGCGTTGCATACACTGCCTCACCGTATTTTTTGAGCCACGCACCCATGGCAAGCAAAATGTTTTTTTGTTCCTGAGGTATGGTGCCATCCGCTTTGGGAGAAATGTTAAGAAGCAAATTCCCATTTTTGCTTATCCTGTCAAGAAAGCCATGAAGAATTTGTTTCTTGGAATAATATCCAAGTCCCTCGGTGTAGCACCAGCTCGAGGAACTGATTGCATCATCGGTAAGCCAATAATTGTCGGTAATATCGGCGGGACCTCCGCGTTCGTAGTCCAGTACAGCGCATTTGGTATTCAGGGCGTCTTTGTACGTGGCGACGACTTCTTTGTTCCATTCAGCCGCCTTATTATAGTAGTAAGCTAAAAATTGCAAAAGAATAGGTCGTGAAATAACATGCAGGTTGAAATCCTGCCAAAGAATATCTGGTTGATAGTTATCGATAATTTCTTTATGCTTACTCAACCATAAGGCTTCATTTTTTTCTTTCCCCTGCTGCCCGTAAAGCATCTGGAGTTTTACATCGTTTGTTTGTGGCACAGCGTCATAAAATCCTGTGATGTTGTATGCATGATGCATTGAAAGAATAATTCTCATATTTTTTTTTCGGATGGCATCCGTTAACAAACCGACCAAATCCAGTTTCGGCCCCGTATCTTTTGCGTTCCAGGGATTGACCTTGCTGGCCCACATCGAAAAGCCGTCGTGGTGCTCAGCCACCGGACCGGCAAATTTAGCGCCGGCATCGGCGAATAACTGCGCCCATTCTTCAGGATCGAATTGACCGCCTTCAGACTTGAGTTTGGGCGCAAACTGCACGAAACGCCCCTGCTTGTCCCTTGCTCCGGTGATAAAGTTGTTATACGGCCACTGAGATACATCGCCATAAATCTCTGAATGGTGCTTGTTTTCTGCAGACCCTTTTATATACATGTTGCGAGGATACCACTCGTTAGCATATGCCGGAATAGAATAAACTCCCCAGTGGAAATAGATGCCAAATTTGGCGTCTTTGAACCATTCGGGGGCAGGATTTGACTGCTCCAACGATGCAAAGCTTGGCTGAAAATATTGCTTTTGCGTCTGAGTGGATTTCTGATCCATTGATCCTTTACCGACCTGATCGTTCTCTTGAGTAATCATACACCCCTGAAGCAGTAAAACTACGACCAGTAATATTTTATCTTTCATCATAATCAATCTCATTTCTTTTCTACTGCTTAAATTTCCATTCATTCACATTAAGGAGATAGCCGGAGCCGCCCGCGAACCTGAAGAAGACATCGTGCCGGCCCTTCACTCCGCGGATCTCGCAGGTTTTGTTGATCCAGGATTGCCAGCCGCCGGTGTTGTCCACCTTACAGGCGCCAACGAGCAGCCCGTCGGGACTGTCGAGATGAATTTCAATCGTCCCGCCGTTGGTCGCGGAAGCAACGCGGAATTCCACAGCGCCGGCGCCGGCGCCGAAATCGACGTTATTGAAACGCACCCAGTCGCCATTTTCTATGAAGCCGATGTTTTTACCGCCTTCAGAACTGTCTTCAGTCTGGATCCCCTTCCCTTCATTAAACTCCGCAGCGCTGTTCTGAACGAAGGGATCACGGTAGGAAACCGCAATGTTAATCAGGGCCGTGACCGGATTTCCAAACTCGCCCTTGAACACCACACGGATGGTGGTGTCACCCTTTTCCAGGGCGGTCATCAGACCGTCTTTAACGGAAACAACCTTTGGATTTTCCACGGTGTAGACGGCTTTGTCCGTGACGTCTTCGGTGTGGCCGTCGAGGAACTCCGCCGTTGCGGTAAAGGCCTGCGCGTTCCCTGCGATGAGCTTCGCGTTCGGTACACTGACGATCACCTTCCGGGGGATGAATTCACTCTTTAAATCCTTCACGATGACGAGGAGGACATCCGACTTGCCTTCAAAAACAGCATCGATCACTGTCTGGCCGGGAGTCATGCCGGAGATTACACCCTTGCTCACGGACGCGACACCAGGTTTCTGCACCGTAATCCCGGCACGGGCAGTGACATCCCTGCTCGTACCGTCGGAATAGATCGCAAAAACCTTCAGTTGAACCCGGTTTGCCGTACCAGGAGTGGAGTCGATCTTATAGCGATCGACCGTGGCATCAAGAGCGACTAGTTGCGGCATGGCGGTCTTTTTCGCAAACTGCCAGTGGTCGACCTTGAAAAGGTCGCTGACGGAATCGCCTTTGAAGACTAGGAAAAGGTCGTGGATACCATCGGCATCGGTAACCGCGGTGGTCTCAATCTTCCATTGGCCATCGGTGTAAGTGACCGGAAGCGTGCCGACGAGCGGCCCGTCCGCGCTGTCGAGATGAAGCTCGATAGCTCCGCTTTTCGAGACTCCGGCTTGGGTGTTGCAGGCGATGGAGGCGGTGAAGGTACCGGCCCCCTCATCACCAAAATCCACGCCTTTCACCTTTATGAAGGCACTATCGCGAGTCGGATAGACATCCATCCCTCCTTTGCTGCACGGCTCCGACTTGATACCCTCACTCCAGCAGACGGTTTCTGCCTCGGTTTGCACATACGGATTGAACGTACCGATCTGGTCCACACCCGTTGTGGACCACCAGGGCAGTGTGGGAATCGTACCATCCGCGTCAAAGACAAGTTTTTCCACGCAAATCGAACGCCTTTCACGATGAATGTTCGTTTCAGCGAAATTCAGGGCGTAATTGAAGCCGAAAACGTATGACTCCCCCTTATAATCGATGATGCCTGGATGATTCCCAGAGGAGGCCTTATTCGGCTTCATAATATACCCATTGGTCGTCCAGGGGCCGATAGGGCTATCGCTCATAGCATAACCTATGCCCTCGGGACAACAGTAGGACGCAAATGCCAGGTAGTACAAACCATTTCGCTTATAAATCCATGGCCCTTCTTCGAACAATTCCGGTCTCGGCAACTCAACGATATCCCCCGAATAAGAAATCATATCCTGATTTAATATCACATAAAATATACGTTGATGTCCCCAATATAAATAGGCCTGTTCGTCATCGTCGATGAATACCGAGGGATCAATGTCATCCCTGGAATCGGGATTATGGATCAAAGGCCGTCCGATCACATCGTTAAACGGTCCGGTGGGACTGTCCGAAACCGCTACGCCGATATCCATATGCCCATTGCGTACCAAGGGGCAATATAGATAAAACTTGCCGTCCCTGAAAATACACTGAGGAGCCCATGCATTGTAGCCATCCGCCCATTTAAAAGTCTTATTAGGTTCTCGGACACCCGCTACAATCCCATGATCCGTCCAATTGACCATGTCCGAAGAGCTATAGAGCAGCCAATCGAACATTTTGAAGCCTCGCGCATCGTCTTCGTCGTGGCTGGTATAAAGGTATACTGTGTCGTTGTAGACCAATGGAGCCGGATCGGCAGTATACTTGGTCTGTATAATCGGATTGTCTGCATAACATATCGTACCTAAACTGGCTACAGCAAATGCAAGGGCCACAATCAATATTCTGATGTCCATTTTTTTCATAATGTTTTTCTAATATCCTCGTTCTGTTAGAATATCACCAGCACCGGTTGGCCCATGTAGCGGATTGTCTTGACGTTAACGGTTCCGGGCTCTAGACCGGCGTTGCGATCCGATGCGGCTATCACGATATTGAGCTGTCGCTCGGCGATCATGCCAGGGAACGATCCTTGACGCGGTCCGATGGTCAATGTTCTTTTGGCATCGTTCCACGCGAGATCAACAGTGGCCCGTTCGCCTTTTTCATAGTTATAAGTCTCGTTGTCGTCATCGTAAAGGGTGAACTTCGCATCGGCACCCGGATAGATCCGGATCTCGTACGGGGCGTCCGGTTTTTCGGTGGCATACTGTATCACCGGCCCCATCGGCACAATCGATCCGGCGCGTATATACAACGGCAGGATATTGAGCGGACAGGGCCTCTCTACTGTCTGGCCACCCTCAAACGTCTGGTTGGTCCAGAAATCGTACCAGTTCGCGCCGGACGGAAGATAGGTTTCCACTACGGTGTCCAGAACCTGCTCTTGTGTGTTCAGCTTGCGAATATCACTGGGCGTGCGCCAACCAAGCCGGATTACGCGATCTCCTCCGCCCTGAAAGTATTCCAATCTGATCGGCACCTCTTGGCCCTTGCTGAGTGTCACCTTGGCGCTGCGGTAGCGTTTGGCGCCCTGGTTCCAATCCTCCACCACCTTTTTGCCGTCCAGATAAAGACGGAAGCCATCATCGACTTCGACCCCGATTTCATACTCACCCTCTTCTGGCGCCATCAGGATTCCTTCCCAACGCACGGAAAAATGCTCGAATCCGTCCAGGCCACCAGAAGGACCTGCCAGCAGCGGACCGGGCCAGTCGTGATCCACGACCTGATCGACTCCCTTGTCCTTAGGCGTGTTGAAGTTTGTCCCGGCAAAATACTGCACAGCCAGGCCGGGCCTGCCCTCTGGGGTCCGCATGAACTCCGTCGGCAGGGTCGCCGCCGGTGGATTGCCCATACGATACATCGCACGGGTTACCGGATGCACCAGAAACGCAGGCCCGAACATGAAGGCATCACTTATATCACGTGCCTTGACGTCATCCGGGAAATCCAGCGGCAGGCCACGCATGAGCGTGTAGCCTTCATTTGTGACCCTCCAGCTCTGGCTGTAGATATACGGTATCAGGCGGTAACGCAGATGCGTGATGTCGAGCAGGGCCTGGTACATCTCCGGGTCCATCTCCTTGAAGATGTAGGGCTCGCGTTCGATGTTGGTGCCATGCACGCGGAAAATCGGGTTGAAGGCCCCGAACTGGTACCAGCGGGCAAAAAGCTCGCGGTAGGCCGGATTCTGTTCCCCGCCGGGGTAGTTGTTGACGAAGAATCCGCCGATATCCTGCGTCCACCAGGGATTACCCGACATGGTTACTTCGAGTCCGCCGGCCATCTGGGCCTTGAGTGTATCCCAGCTCGCGAACGAATCCCCTGACCAGGA
Source organism: uncultured Pirellulales bacterium (assembly GCA_964399795.1). GTDB lineage: Bacteria > Planctomycetota > Phycisphaerae > Sedimentisphaerales > Anaerobacaceae > CAYNTC01. Next base: position 5,111 of record CAYNTC010000037.1, read on the forward strand.
GGCAGCCGCATAGCGCTGCGCCCCGCACCAGGCCGAACGGGTCAGCGTGAACACCCGCCTGTTGTTAATCGCACGCTGGCCTTCGTAGGTGCCTTTGGTGGTCATGAGCGTATAGGGATTCAGATAACGCGAGAAATCGCCCATGGCATTAATCCCCAGTCTCTTGATATCCCGCGCGACTTCGTTGGCATTCCAACAAGCCGAGCCGACCTCGACTTCGGTGCCATCCATCCACAGGGCATCCACGCCCTTGTCGAGCAACCCGTTTTTGATATGCTTGAAATAGATTTCGCGTCCCTTTTGGCTGAACGCGTCATAGATGCGGGCCTTACGGGAGATCCAGTGCAGCGGTTCGAAACGCAACCCGTATTGGTCCAGTTCGTGGGCCAGTGGCGTATCGTTGCCCACGGACGGCCAGATCGAGATCATCAACTTCATGTTCAGATCGTGAATCGTCTGGGCCATGCCTTCGGGATCGGGATAACGCTCCGGATTCCAGATCATACCGCTCCAGGTGCCGTCCTTATCCGAACCCCAGTACTGCCAGTCCTGCACGATGTAATCGAGCGGGAACTGCTCCTTGCGGAAGGTCTTGGCCACTTCGAGGATACGTTCTTGGGTCTGGTAGCGTTCCTTACTCATGAACAGACCGAGGGCCTGCTTGGGAACCATGGGTGTGTCACCGGTCAGATCGCGGTATCCCGCAATCACCTCGTCCATTGTGTCACCGGCAAAGACGTAGTAATCCACACCGCCCGGTGCGCTCTCGGCCCACAGCGTAGCGCCGGTCTCATCGTCCTTGAACCTCATAATGGAATAGGTATCCCACATGATGCCGTAGCGTTCGGAAGACACGATCATGGGAATCACGATCCCCATATTGGTCTGGATCAACAGCAGTTCCTGCCCGCGCCGGTTGATTTTGGTCGGAGCGGCATCGACGTATCCCAATCCGTACCAACCCTCGTCCGACTTGAGGGTGAAGGTATTCGACACCTCGTAGGTCGGGGCACCGGAAATCTCAACCGGCTTGAGGGTGGCATGGTTTTCGGCCCGCTCCTTCGTCAGCACCCTGCCGGTCGCATCCATGAACGTCAACGCCCCGCTCTTTTTGTCGGCCTTTATCCGCAGTTTGTCCGATACCAGTGTCACGCTCTCTTCGGCCTCCTGGATTTCGAGCGGAATGGCCGCAGGCTCGCCCACCACAACAATACTGGGATGTTTCCAATAGTTCTCTCCCAGGTTCTCGTTCACACGTACGGTGGACGGCCCATAGAAGATCACGTTTTTTACGGACTCTCCGACACGCAATTGAACCCCGTTTTCGAGTCGGACACATGAAAATCCGTCCGTCTTGGTTTCGACGGCCTTCAAGTGTCCGTTGTCATCCAGACCGGTTGGAGCCGCCTGAAGCAGCGGGCACAAGCACAATAGGACAGCCACAGTCATCCAGTGGAAGCATACCTGTTTAGAGTGTGCCAACATTGTCTTTTCCTTTTTATCATTTGTTACATACACCATGAAATATTTGTAGCACTTCAAATAATACGATTACGGTGCAGTCCTTGTTATCCAAACAACGGCACCGCCCCGCGGGCTCATTGAGACGGTCAATGAGTCACCTGACTCAACATGTTTGCTTTCGCGTTTGAAGGTAGCGGGATTGGTGGAATCGTCGCCGAAGACCTCCGCCTGCCATGTGCCCTGTCCCAGGAAGGACAGATTGATCGGCAATGTGGCGGCCTCGCCACCGTTGAGCACGCCGATGAACCATGTCTGATCACGCCGACGTACAAAGCCGATGGTCTTGCCGATCTTGCTACCAGGCAACACGATCGTCTCATCCCAGGTCGAGGGCAGGTGACGCAGCAGATCCTCGGCAGGGTTGCCGATGAAGTCATGGTATTTCCCGGCAAAGTGCAAGAGCGGCGAAGTCATGTTCACGGCCTGGGCCAATAGGTGCGCCCAGGTATAGCCGACCATCTCACGGAGATCGAAGGCCGTGGGAGTATAATCGGCCGGACCGGCCAGGAAGCGGGTAAAGAGCACTATCTCGTCATGCTCGGCGGTCTGGATTCGATTATAGCGTGTCATGTGGTATTCATGGCCGCGCACGGCTTCGCGTGTGAATTCATGGGGCCAGGTGCGCCGATGGCCAGTGGGTTTGACCGCGCCATGGAAGTTACATAACAGGTGCAAATCGGCAGTGTCTTTGAGAGCCCCCTCATACCAACGGGTTATCTCGGCTGTGCAGGGCGGAATGAAATCGATTTTGATACCCACGGCACCGAGAGAGGCGACCCTTTCAAGATAGGCGCGACGCGGGGCGGCGGTGCGCATTTCCGAAGAGTTCACCCACACCAGGCAGCCTACACCTTGCGTTTTGGCATAATCGATCACTTCCTTGAGACACTGCCACTGGTCCTTGCCGGGGGCGCGCCAGTTGCGCCAGCCTTCATCGATCAGGTAATACTCGAAGCTGAGTTTCTTGGCTGCATCGACCCACTCCTTCTGGTCTTTCAGCCTGGGGGCGCCGATGGCCCACCACTGCCAAAGGGAGCGGCCGGGCTTGATCCAGTCGGCGTTGGCCAGTTCGGTAGACGGCGGCGGACAGAGGTTGGTCACAATGTCGCTATTGACCAGAGCGTTGAGCCCCTCGGCGATAATGGCGACGCGCCAAGGGGTGACAATCGAGCCCTGTTGGCTCCAGCCATTGGACGAAGCGGGGAATACGGCTTTGATGAAAGCGCCGTCTCGCACCAAACCCATGTCAGGAAAACAATCGTTGTTGGCCTCGGTGAGGGAGACGTAGAGGTTCTCACCAAGTTTGAAGGTGATCGGAGGCGCGAGCGGGCTATTGACCGGGATAGTCTCGAATGTCCCGGACTGGCAGGGCTTTTCGTAACTGCCGTCATAGCGGGCCCACCAGGCTTGCGAATTGGACGGTAGTGTCCAGGAGGTCGCCTCGCCGGCGATGGTGTGCGTTGTGTCATCGAGTGCGACACGGGTGCGCACGGCCGCGCCATCGTCGAAGGCACGCACCTCCAGCTCGTATGTCATGCCGTCGGCACAGGTCACTGGAATCACGGCTTCATGGCAGCGATTGACGGCCATGGCGTGATTGCCCCACGTCTGGTATTGCTCATCGATGGTGCGGGTACGGGGCTCGCCAAGCATCACTGACCGGCCCAGATGACGGCCGTCCACAGTCAATCCCAGCGGAGCCGTGCCCAGGAGGATTCGATTCTGACGCCGGACCGACCAGGTCAATTGGTCGTCAGCATTGGTCTGTATTTCAATCTCGATCATGCCATTCGGACTGGCTACGGTCACCGGCGTGGTCTCGGCTCTACAGGTAGCACAGACAGGGACCACCATCAGCGTCCCAACGCAACATATCCAGATAATTGAGGCTATTCGTCGATCGACTTTCACTTTACAGATCATATCAAACTCACTTTCATTGCTTGGTTCGGCAGGCTTCTTCAGATTGGCCTGCAAGGTTATCAATGAACATAAAGCGGCGTTGCCTTGACGCTGATGGTGGTTTCAGCGGGTTTCAGGCCTTCGGCCTTGGCCCGCAGGACTAGGTTACCCGAGCCATCCCGCTGACTTTGGACGATGACTTGGGCGAGACCGTTGAACAGGCTGCGCTTGTTGCCCTTCTCTGGTTCATGGCTGGTGGGATCGCCGTTGCCCACACCGATGATCGCGCCCGGTCCGGTGATTTCGAACTCGACCAATAAGTTCGCGGTCGGCACGTGGCGTCCAGCCTTATCAAGAGCCTCGACGGTCACCGGGATCGCATCGTTACCGTCACCGGCCAATTGCATGCGGTCAGGTGTGAGTCGCAGTGATACAGGTTCGTCCGTAGTTTCCACGGTATAACGCATGACTTCCTTGACATTGCTCTTGGCGGCCGCTTCAAGTCGACCCGGTGCATATGGCACTTGCCACTCGACCATTTTGAATGGGTCCACCCGCTTTTCCTCGATGAGCTTGCCGTTGAGTGACAGGGTCACCGAGTCCGCATTGGTCAGTGCCATCACTCTGACCGGCTGACCTTCCTTGCCCAGCCAGTTCCAGTGCGGTACCAGCGTGAGCACCGGTCTGTCCTTCACCCAGAGCGCCTGCCGGAGGTAGAACTCGGTCTTGGGGAATCCGCAGAGATCCATGGCACCGAAAAAGGAACTCGCCGCCGGCCACCCATAGGGGGTGGGCTCGCCGCGGTAATCGAATCCCGTCCAGAAAAAACCACCTGCAAAGGACGGCTGCCTGGCGATCGCTTCCCAGGCATTGCGGGCGCTGCTGAATTTGTCCCAGCCCGGGAACACGTCATCATATGAGGCTATAATATTTCTGGCGTGGTCGGTGACGTATTCTCCCCGCGTCATGACCTGGGAGGTGTCTTCCGTGCTGAGCATGGGCCTGTCCGGATAGGCCGCACGGATCTTATCGTAGTCGTAGGCTTGGTAATTGATGCCGACCACGTCCATGGTCAGCGCCGCGTTCTTCGGATTCGCCTTGCCGTCCCGGCCCAACTGGCCCTTGTTCTGCCCGCCCGTGGTGGGCCGGGTCCTATCGAGACGCTTGACCATTGCGTTCATCACACGCGTCATTTCCATGCCTTCCTCATTGATTTCGAGCGCCTCCTCGTTGAACAGAGACCATAGGATCACGCTGGGGTGGTTCCGGTCGCGGCGTACCAGCCACTCCAACTGTCGCAAGTATTCCGGTGAGGTATTAAAGTGGCGGGTTTCATCCATCACGAGCATGCCCAGGCGATCACAGATGTCTAGCAATTCCCTGGACGGAGGATTGTGCGCGCTACGATAGGCGTTCGAGCCCATCTCCTTCAATTTGCGGATGCGGAACTCCTTGATCGAATCCGGCACGGCAACGCCGACGCCCGCATGATCCTGGTGATTGCACGTTCCCTTCAATTTAAGCGGCTGGTCGTTGAGGAAAAATCCCTCCTTCGCATCGAATCGAATCGTGCGGAAACCGCAGGTGGACTCAACGGAGTCCACCGGCTTGTTGTCGCTCAAGACAGTCGTCCGTACCGTGTAGAGATTTGGATGGTCCACGGACCAGAGCTGCGGCGAGATGACAGGAATCGAGAAATTGGCCACGGCTTGGCCCAGGGGGACGATGTTCAGCGGCGCTGAATGTCCGCCTGCGACCCGTTTTCCGGTGGAATCGAAAACACCGATTTCCACCAAGGCCGAGGCAACGTCAAATCCGGTGTTAGCCAGCGTGACCTCAGCGGGGATCGTCCATGTTCCATCCGCTCCCTTGACGGGATTGGCATAGACGCCATCGGTGACGACATGCACCGGGCTCCGTTTGACGAGCCAGGTATGGCGATAGATCCCGCCACCTTCATACCACCAGCCCTCCATGGCCTCGGCGTCCACACGAACTGCGATTGTATTGATAGCATCCCCGTATCGGGCCATTGATGTGACATCGATATAAAATGACGTATAACCACAAAAGTTGTGATGTACGGGTGTTCCATTGAAATACACAGTACAGTGTGTTGCCACCCCGTCGAACTGCAGTTCGATATTCCTGCCACGATCGGAAGGATCCAGCTTGAACGTCCGCCGATACCACGCGATGCCGCGATGGCGATAGCCTTGTTGCTTAAGCGCCTTCTCATCGAACGGCTGCTCGACCACCCAGTCATGCGGTAGGTCGATCTGACGCCAGTTTGAGTCATCATACCCACGGGCCGCCGCGCCCCAGGCGTGTCCCGCCTTTGCGCCACTGTGCGTGATATCCACACCGTAGAGCCGTATACCCTCGCCGCCGGGAAACGAGTCCGGCGGAATGTCCCCCAGGTGGAAGCGCCAGCCCTGATCCAACGAAAGCGTCTCCCGCATGGTCGAAGAAGGATCGACGTCGCCGGTCTGGCCCATGGATACGGAGCCGGTCGTGACAAGCCAGAAGACTAAGGTTCCCAAGATGACAATACGCTTCATGATATTATTCTCTCGTCAAGTTTAGATAAACATTGTCAATAAGAGACATCCCCTTGATCTTATTGCTTGACACCTTCATAAGATTCGTCGGGCAATATAGAGATTTCCGCAACACTCGTCCAGCCGTTTCTGTTAATTTCCTGCAAGGCTGTGAAACGGAAGAAGCGGGCATTGACCGGATCGAATGTCACTTCCTGGAGACCGGGGTTATTCCGAATGTTGGCAAACCGGCCCGTAGCGACAAGAGTGGTCCAGTGGATTCCATCCAGGCTCGTTTCAAAGCGATACCGTTCAACGATACCATTTGAAGTGCCATCCTGACGTGGGAGATACGTGAACCCGCCGATGCGGTGCGAAGTGCCCATGTCAATGGTGATGAAATGCGGCAATGCCAGATCGTCATTCCAACGGGTATGCCAGATCGTGGAGGAGTTGTCATCGATTGCGTTGGCTGCGCCGTTGGCGGCCTGATCGGTTTCCTGGCTGTCGACTCCGGCGACTTTCCAACCAATCGGCATCATTCCGGCGAAGGACTTTGAAGCCTCTATGCCGAGCTGTCCGTGCGGTAACAGGCAAGCGGCCTGCACAGTGCCACCTATCGGCATGGAAATCGGTGAGCTGTACACAGCCGAGTAGGTCGTCGGCATGGTGCCATCAACGGTATAAACCATCTTTAAACCACCAGTGTTGCGGATGGTCACCTTGCCGTTGGCGTCACGATCTGAAATCACGGGAGGCAAAAAGGCCACGGGCTGCTTAAAGAGTCCTATCTCAGCCAGCGTCGGTTCCAGGCGGGAACCATTGATGCGAATGCGTACCTGATTGGTGGTCACGGGCGACTTCAGCCGTATTAGTCGTTTGTGCCCGACGGTTGTCAATTCATCCGACGCGACATGTTCTGTCGTGACCCACGCCGACCTGTTCCACGTTTCAATGGCAAAGGATTCAATTCTCTGGCCCCGATGATCGAGTGCTTCCTGCAGCGAAACCACATCAAAGGTGACAGCCGCCGGAAGCGTCAAAGTCAATGCGGCGTTGGCATGGTCCGGCGCGGCCTCCCACCAAGTGTCGAGATTTCCGTCCAATGCCAGCGACGCGATGTTGGCCGGATTGGACGTGTCGGCGGCGAGCTTGCCGCCCACGGCGAGGTCTGTGGTGAACGTCTCCTTGACCACCCGCGCCATCCGGCTCAAGGCTTCAAGTTGATCATCCGGAACCAGGCCACGCGTGTCTGGAGACAGGTTCAAAATGAGGTTTCCATTACGGCCGATCGACGAGTAATAGATATCCACTAACTGCGAGACACTTCTGGGACGTTTGTGGGATGCCCAGAACCATTGGCCGTCTCGGAGAATGGTGACATTGGTTTCCGTCGGATACCACCAGAGATATGAACCGGGCGTCAGTTTGGCACGGCTGCCAAGATCCCCGGCCTGCATGTCCGGCCACCTGAAGTTGTCGGGCGACGTAGGCAGAGGAATGACACTCCATTCCGTGGTGCGTCCATAGCCGCTTTCACTACCGACCCAACGCACATCCGGCCCTTTGCCGAAAATGACCGCACTGGGCTGCAAGTGGCGGATCAAATCATACCACGCAGCGTAGTTGTAGGTCTCTTTCACGCTGGGATCCGGATTGGCACCGTCAAACCAGACTTCCTGGATCGGTCCGTATTCCGTGAGCAGCTCGTAAAGCTGGTTCAGGAAGTAGCGATTGTAATCGTCCACCATATAGGTATAGCTGCCAAAACCTTCAGCCGGCTTGCGTCCTGTCGTGGGATTGCTCTTGAAACTGGCCGGATCGGTGGGAATGGTGGACAGCACATCACTGCTACCGTCACCGTAGTAACCGGCTGGATTTTTCGGATTTGTCTTTAACTGGTAGAGGTCGGCAGGCGAAAGGTAAACACCCAGCTTGAGACTGTGCTTGCGCGCAGCGTCGGCAACCGCTCGTACCACGTCGCCCTTGCCGTCCATCCAGGGACTCGACGCGACCGAATGCTGCGTATAGCGGGTGGGCCACAAACACAATCCATCGTGGTGCTTGCAAACGAGCACAATCATTTTACCGCCGGCCTCTTTCATCGCACGGACCCATTGGTCTGCGTTGAACGCCGAAGGATTGAATAGCAATGGATCTTCACGACCACTGCCCCACTCGACGCCTCTGAATGCGTTCGGACCGTAGTGCAGGAAAAAGGTCCATTCCAGGCGCATCCAGTTGGTCTGATTGGGACGAGGCAGAACCTTGGCCGCTTTTTCAGCAATCACGGCGTCGGAATCGCCCTCGGCAATTACATGCAGTGTGGCATACGGAATCGGGTCGTTCGCAGTGGCTTCCGAAGCATGCCCAGTGTCTCCAACGGCTTGATCCGCCGATGCACCGCCTGGCGACGGAAGAATGGCTGATGCGATACTGAAAACTGCGATTAGAGTACCTGTAACGATGTTCATTGGAAAGATGT
>CAYNTC010000038.1:0-13020 GCA_964399795.1 uncultured Pirellulales bacterium
TATTTTAGGACGCTTAAAAACAGCAAAAATTAAAAAGGCTTTACAGAATTTTTCCAAGCGTTGTGTAATCACTGTAAAATGTGCACTACTAAAAGTGAAGCACTTAATCAAACATCGAGGTTTTGAACCTCTAAAGCGTGGTCTTGGATGAAATCTCGGCGCTTCTGAACATCATCACCCATGAGTATACTGAAAAGCCTGTCGGCCTCACCGGCGTCGTCGAGCCGGACTTTAAGCAAAGTCCTAGTATCAGGATTCATCGTGGTTTCCCAAAGCTGATCGGCGTTCATTTCCCCCAGGCCCTTGAATCGTTTTATATCGATTCCCTTTGCACCAATCTGTCTGATAGCAGGACAAATGCCACTAAGCCCGGCAACATCATAAGTCTCACCACCGTTAACCAATTGAAACTTGCTCGGTAATGCTTCGCCCGAAACAGACTTCTCGACCTTGAGCAGAAAATCAGCCAGATCAAGTTTAAATTCATCCCTTAACCTCTCGTTAATCTGATTGAGCCGAGCGACCTCATGCAACTGCTCAGCCACAACCAATTGCTCATACTCAGATTCGGTCGCGTCTTTAACCGGCCGGGGCCCTCCAAGTTGTTCCAGGCGTTTTTCGTACTTACCGGCATCGAAATATACTTCCTCTTGCCCTTGCACACGAATTAAGAATTGCGGTAGTCTCCTACCGTCATAATGGGCTTGAACAAAATCGGCGAATTTAATGCCGCGCCGGCTCAAAACAGCTATGACCCTTTCAGCATCAGCTAATACTTTCACAAGAGAAACGAGACATTTGCCAGAGACCGTCCGTACCTTCTCCTGGCCAGCCTTTGAACCACGACCACTCTTGGCAGATTTGCCGCCTGCCCGGTCATGGCGTATCCGCATCTCAGTGCCCTCAAGGCCACGGGCTGTCATGCGCTTGCGCATCTCAGATTCGCTGAGCACATACTCAGATTTCTTATGCCCCTTAACCCTGACCTCATACAAGGGTGGCTGAGCAATGTAGACCATGCGCCTGTCGAGAAGTGTTGTCATCTGTCTGAACAGGAATGTCAACAACAATGTTCTGATATGAGCGCCGTCAATGTCAGCGTCGGTCATTAATATGATTTTGCCGTATCTGCACTTATCCACATCGAACTCGTCGACACCAATTCCCGTTCCGAAAGCACTAATCATCGTTCGAATCTCATCGTGTGCGAGCATCTTTTCAAGGCGTGCCTTTTCAACATTTAGTATCTTCCCCTTTAAAGGCAAAATAGCCTGGATATTTCGGTCTCTTCCAGCTTTTGCGGAGCCGCCGGCTGAATCACCCTCAACGAGGAATATCTCCGTAGCTGCCTTTTCCTTGCTCGCGCAATCCCATAGTTTGCCGGGCAGGTTGGTGCTGCTGAGCGCTCCTTTTCGTCTGGTTAGCTCCCGTGCTTTTCTTGCAGCCTCTCTGGCCGCTGCGGCCTGTATTGCTTTATTCAGGATCCTTTTTGCCTCTGCGGGATGTTCTTCGAGGTAGTGACCGAGCTGCTCATTGACCGTTGTCTCAACGAAACTACCGACCTCCGGATTGGTCAACCGCACCTTCGTCTGAGCCTCGAAGTGCGGATCCGATAGCTTAACCGCCACTACTGCCGTCAAGCCCTCACGAAGGTCATCGCCGGTAGTTGCCTGGCCTTCCTTCAAGATATTATTGCTCTTGGCGTAATAGTTCATCGTCCGGGTTAACGCTGTCTTAAAGCCCGACAGATGCGTGCCGCCATCGATATTGCGAATGTTGTTAGCGAAAACCAGAACGTTCTCGTTATAACCGTCATTATACTGCATCGCCACTTCACAGCTCAGCATCGATTCCGGATCATCTCTGGCAAGGTACATAACGTCCTTATGCAGGGTTTCTTTGCCCTCGTTTAGATGCTCAACGAAAGCTTTTATTCCGTGTTCAAACTTAAATACCTCCTTTTTATTTGCCCCGTCATCTATGAATGTTATTTTCAGACCCGCGTTTAAGTATGCCAGCTCACGTATCCGCTTGAGCAAGGTATCATAGGCAAACTCAGTCTCTCCGAATATCTCCTCGTCAGGCTTGAAGGATATTGTTGTGCCTCGTTTCTTGGTTTGGCCAATTTCCTTAACATGGCCACGGCTTTTACCCCGTGCGCACTCGAAGTGGTAGTGTTTTCCTTCCCTGTACACATCCGCTTCGAGCCACTCGCTCAGCGCATTTACAACACTGACGCCCACGCCGTGCAAGCCACCAGCAACCTTGTAGCTGTCAGAGTCGAACTTACCGCCGGCATGAAGGGTTGTCAGTACTACCTCCAAAGCGCTGATTTTAGCCTCTTTGTGCTTTTCTACCGGTATTCCTCTACCGTTATCCTCAACAGTACAGCTTCCATCAGCGTGAATTCTGACGACTATGTCATCGCAAAATCCTGCCATTGCCTCGTCAATAGAGTTATCGATGACCTCATATACAAGATGGTGCATTCCTCCGCTGACGCGGTCGCCAATATACATATCCGGGCGCTTGCGAACCGCGTCTACGCCCCCTAATATTTTAATATTGCTTGCATCATATCTATGGCTCTTCATATAAGCCCTTTTTCAAAAGCGGTACACTTCGTTGTTAAAATTTAAATATCGGTAAGTCCTCAAGATGAACTGTAGAAATTGCGCTTCGGCCTTTTGCCAGGCATGTTCTGCGGCAATCAGCTTATCCAATAGCAAACTTGATCTCCTTCAACCTTACCTGCGGACATCGCCTCTGCAACTCCGCCAATAGTTCTAAGCTGCACAAACTTAGCTCATACATATAGCAAGGTGAATTCACTAAGATTTTGAGCTGACCACCGGATATGCCTGAGACCCTGCATTGTTGCGCAAGTTCCACCGGCAGTAACTCTTTTAAAGCTTCTATTATAGAATCAAATATTTGTTTATTTGGCTGGATACGCTCGTATATAAACCCCTTTAGTATGACACCTAACCTTGCTACTGACTCATTTCCTTTACCGTTTGGCTTGTCTAACTTCCTCTTATTCATTCCCCACCTTTAGAATCCCACGTTTTGTTGAAGCGCCAAGGCCTGCATGTTGAACGAAAATCAATAAAATGCTTTAAGCATGTTGGCCTCAGCCAAGACTTATTGGCATCAGTACATAAAGAAAATCAGCGCCACTTTTTATCAATCCTGGCCTGTCAGGCTGGCCCAGTTCCATATCGAAATCGGGTGTGTGGATCACCCGCAATACATCTATTAGAAACTGCGGATTAAAGCCGATATCGATATTCTCGCCATCATACTCAACTGGCATTTTTACCTCGGCTGCGCCTGTTTCCGGTGCCCTGCCTGTAAAGATAAGTGTCCCCTGGATGATTGATAACTTAATGCCCTTCGACTCCTGACTGGTCAGTAGTGCTGCGCGGCGAACGGCACTAAGGACCCCTTCGGTTGATAGCTTCAGCCGTTTATCGTAATCCTTAGGTATTATGTCCTCATATTTGGGGAAATTTCCCTCTACAAGATTAGAGGCTAAAACTATATTAGCACATTTAATTATGACTTGATTATCAATAAATTTTATGGCAACCTTTTCCTTATCGTCAGCCGTAATTTTCTCTAACAAAACCATCGCCTTTGCAGGTACTATTATATTCGTTCGACCTTCTACCCGCTCTGGGCTGGTAAGCAGAGCCACACGGCGTTGCGCTAAACGACGACCATCAGTTGCAACAAGGCTCATTTTTTTGCCCTTGATTTGCCAAAGCACACCATTAATAGCATAGCGACTACTTTCCTTAGCTGTTGCAAACAGGCATTGAACAATACCCTCCTGCAATTTCTGCAGACCCAGTTCAACCTCCGGCTCTCCTTGGAAATCAGGCACTGCAGGATATTGTTTCACATCCTGACCGTAAATTGTGAAATGACTATCAGTTCCGATTATTTCACATGTTCCCTCAGCAGCTCTTACAGCTAACACATCCTCATCGCTTTCACGAACAATTGCAGATAGGCGATCAGCCTGAACGACAATATCTCCAGGTTCTTCTATTTGTGCCTCGGATATGAGACAACAGAGTCCGACCTCCAAGTCCGTTGCATATATACGCACCTCGTCCTTGCTGGCCTTGACTCGTACGCAACGCAGGATAGGCTTTGGGGTTCGGCTTGGAACAATAGATGTCAATAAATTAAGTGCCTCTGCAAGAGCTTGTCTGTTAAAGTTAATTCTCATAAGTCACCTCGCTGCTTAGAGTTGTGGAGCCTTCACATTTATAACTATTCATTAAATTTAGTAATAAAATAGTTTACACAAAATAGCAGAAACCAGCAATCATTTTTCCAAAAAAGTATACTATTATATCCGGACCTGGAGAATTTAATCTGTCTGACATAAACACCCAATTTTTATAACAATATCTTACTTTCTTTCTTAGATTAAGATGATTAGTTCAATAAACTTTCGTAATATTCATATATCATGTGAAATTGTTAAGTTTAGAACCATGGAAAAATAAAATACCATATTTTGATTATATCATAGGTATAATTGTCTTTCTTATCTTTGTATCGTTGTTGTTGGTCGATGTGTTAGTTTCTTGACAAAAGTAACATTCATTATTATTTAACCTACGTTAGCTGCTTGTTTTTTGTGAAGAAGTTGCTGTTTTAGTTACTATGTGCTTCTGCTTTTAAAGTTTTGTATAACTCAGTATTACCAGGCAGGGCACAGGAGTTATTGTATGAAGCGGCAGAGGGGTAAAATTCACGGTAAAGGAAATGAAGATCGATTCTTTGTTGGGATTGATATCGGCAGCAGTTTTGTCCACTATGCCATTTTAGATAGCGATAAAAACATTAGATACTGTCCTAAGTCGATAATGCACTTTGGTAATCCTATGGGAGCAGTAATAGAAGCTTGGGAGGATATTAAAAATAAGTTTAGCGGAAAAAGAATAGTCAGCACGGCTTTTACAGGCAGCGGTTCAGAGCCATTTCGTACGGTTATGCAGGCAATGACCTATACATACGATAGTGTAGCGATTCCAAAGGGCACTGAGATAGTAGCGCCTGATGCAAAATATATCTTTCACATTGGGGCGAAGGATTCATATTTTTTTAATTTAAATAAAATTAACGGAAAGCGCATCATTTTAGAGTGGAGGACCGGCTCTAAATGTGGCGGTGGTTCAGGTACGCTCATAGAGAAGCAGTGCAGAAGGCTTTTCCACGGCGAGGTGCCTTTGCCTGAGCTTGAGGATACAACCGGTGTAAATGATAAGCATGAATTAACTGTGATTGGTAAGAGAAATCGACAGAAGCTGCAAGCGCGTCTGGAGGAAATGCTGCACAGGGCAGTGTATGAGGCTAAACAATCTGTAGAACCGAGCGAATTCCTGGCGAGGTGCGGCATTGTGATACAATCGGACCTAATCCATAAGCAGAACGAAGGAGCGCAAAGAAACGATAATCTTGCCGGTCTTTTTCGCACTGTCGCGCGTAACTACATGATAGATGTTCTCGGCACAAGTGAATTGAGAAATTCAGAGCGAGTTTACGCGGTTGCGACAGGAGGGGTTTTTAAAAACGACGTGATAAGACAGGCCTTGGCGGGCCTGCTCGGTGTTTCTATAGAGCTACCCGAACATTACTCGAATGTTGCTGCAATCGGCACAGCGCTAAAGGCAATAGAAGATAACAATAAATTTGTTTTGCGCCTTGAACAACTACAGGAGGTTGCACAGAAGACCAGAGCTAAAAGGACATTTGTGCCAGCTTTGTCTGAGTTTTTGGATGATGTCGATGAAGAGCAACAAAGTCTAAAGGGCAAAATCGCGCTAAAAACTGAAGTGGTACTGGGAATCGATGGGGGAAGTACAACTACAAAAGGTGCGCTTGTTGAACTTAAAACGGGCAGACTTCTGGATAAGCTCTATATTAAAACACACGGTAATCCCGAGCAATCGTTAAAGAATGTTCTGAAATACCTAAGTAAACATAAGAAAAATGTCATTATCCGAGGTGTAGGAGCCACAGGTTCTGCAAGAAAGCTTTATGAGAAGATCCTGATAAGCCATAAGAAAAGCGAAGAATTAACCAATCAGGGAATTGAAATAACAGACAGAGTAACTGACGAAATAACCTGCCACGCTCTTGGTGTCAAGCACTACGATTCGGACATTGATACTATTTTTGAGGTGGGTGGGCAGGATATGAAGTTCACCCGCTTTGATAAAGAAGGTACCGTTAAAGAAGCCAAAATGAATTATAGCTGCCAGGCTGGTTCGGGCCAAACACTTGAGAATATGGCAGATGTTATAAACCTCAACGTAGAGGATTCTTTGCAAGAGGCTGCGCTACGCGCCGAGCGCGTTCCGATCATCGACTCAACGTGCGGCGTATTCATGGAGATGGATGAGAATCGACTTATCGCAGAGGGTTTTAGCAGGGACGAGATAGCTGCTGCGATAGTGCGTGGAACCGCTGCAAGCTACTATTACAAATTTGTCGGTGGTTCACAGCACGTGGGCCAGAAGTGTTCCGCACAGGGTGGGCCGGCTCTGGGCAAGGCTTTTCTTGCTGCGCTTGCGCAGGTAACCGGCAAGAATATAAAGGCCTACCCGCACAGGGAGATGTTCGGTGCATGGGGCCAGGCTCTGGATGTCATCGAGCATATTAAGCGGTTTGAAAAGCAGGGCAAAAAATATGATTCGGCGTTTCGAGGCTGGGATGTAATCGATATGCCCTTCGAGAAGCGAAAGGTGTCATGCCGGGAGCTTTTCGGTGATAAGTCGTGCGGTATCAGAGATTGCCAGCTCGAGGTCTTTAGCATCGAAGACGATGAGATTCTCACGGGAGGCTTTTGCCCACGGGGAAATTCAGAGGCGGTAAAGAGACCAAAGACCGACTATGTGCAAAGATACCACAAGATATATGAAAAGCATTTCAAACGTCAGGGGTGTCTGTTGAATGAAATTTCATCAGCAGAGGTCGAGGGCGTAACGGTCGGGATTAAGAGAAGCACAGCAACGCTCGGAGAAAAAGGCATCTGGAGCGCAGCGTTATTGCGCACGCTTGGCTTTTACCCTGTAGTCTCACCGCAGAGCAATAAAGATATAGCGAAGATCGGCGTTGACAATTCAAGCACGGAGTTCTGCATAGCGAGAAAGCTCGCTACGGGCCACGCAGCGGTTCTGAATGAAAACCCTGCGGTTGAGTACCTTTTTAATCCCAGTTTCATCGAGCAGAGAGAAAAGAAGCCTCCAGACCTTAAGTATTGTATCTACACCGAGTCGGAAGGTTACGTTCTAAACGACGTACTGTCTCTGGACAAGAATAAGCAGATCAACCCGGTGCTGCATTTCGGTGATGTGCCGCTTCTTGTGCAGGCTCTACGAGAGGAGTTTGCCCGGTTGGGGATTAGATTCACGGGCAAGAGCATAAAGGCAGCTATCCGATATGCAGATCAAGTTGAGCAGGAATTCAAGGATGATCTTTACTGGGAGGGCGATAAGTTCCTCAGTCGAATTGAGAAAGCCGGCACCAAGGCGTATATGGGTATTGGCAGGGATTATGTCCTGCTCGATCCTGAGGCCAGTTCAAACTCAGGCGGCTTGTTTAGCCAGGTTAGGGGCCTGGATTATATACCGCAGGTTTTTCTGGAGCACCGATTCAAGGACATTGCACTTGATGATATTGTCGAAAATGAATTTTGGGTCCAGAGCGTAAAGATACTCAAGGCGAATTTGTTTGTCGCCGATCACCCTAATCTGTTTGGGATAAGGATGATGAACTTCGCATGTGGGCCGGACAGCTTGAAAATCTATCAAGAAGAAAAAATCCACAAAGTGGTGAATAAGCCACTATTGGTTCTGTTGACAGATGCTCAGACGAATAACGCGCCATTCGTAACAAGAACGGAGGCCCACGAGAGAGTCGTTAATCAGAGCAGACCACGAAGGCTCGATATCAGGAGGCTCAGAAGATTCTCTACCGACAGTTATGACAACAGGACATGGCTGATTCCTTACATGGGAGATGCCAGCTATATTGGTGCTGCAGGCTTAAGGTATTTTGGAATTGATGCCTTGGTTTTGCCAACCAACACTGAGCGAGGCTACGAGTTGGCGCGGCGGCACATTTACACCGAGGTATGTCACCCTCTCAAAGGGGTCGTAGGCGATGCGCTTAGCTTTCTAAAAGAGAAGATTGAGAGCACGAGCGAGGAATTTGTCCAGAATAATTATTTGGTCATGCTGCCAACGACATCCGGCCCATGCAGGTTCGGCAAATACACCGAGATACTCAGAGAATTTATGGATCGTGAAGGCCTGAAGAAAGTTCCTGTTGTTGGCCCGTCTTCCGAAACCGATTATCTTGACATACCTTTTCCTAACGGCTTTGGTATGATGGACAAGATAAAAATGCAGCAGTTTTTGTTTAAAGGTATTAACGCCGCGGACCTGCTTGAAGATATATACTTGAGATTTAGGTCTTATGCGGTGGATAAGGAGGGTCTGGTTAAGCTCAAGCGCCGTCAGCTTGATACGCTTAGCCGGATTGTGGCTGGCGGAGCAAATACAGACGAGATGCTGGCGTGGGCTAAAGATACTGTCTCTGCGTTTAAGGGCGTTAAACTGCGGAACCAGCAGCGGTTTCCTTTGGTTCTGTACATAGGTGAAATATACATGAGACATCACGATCCTTATACCAGCTATGTCGTCGAGAAGCTTGCTGATTGTGGCTTAGAGATTATAAGGGACCCTATTACCGATTGGCTGTATTACGTAAACCAGGTCAACCGAAGAAATTCCAAAAGGGATTTGAGCCTGGGAATGAGGGATTTCGATTTGAAAAGAGTTGTAAGGCAGGCAGGAAGATTAGGCAAATCGCTCATCAAAGGAAAGTATATGTCCAGCGTTGAGCGCAAGATCGCAGAGCCGTTCCATGAGGTGCTTCATGGCAGGCATGTTCTGCCAAAGCCAATGGATATAATCGAAACTCTCGAGAAGCAGCACGAATGTCACGGTAGTATTGAGGGTGAGTCTCCATTAAGTACGGGCATTGCCTATTACGTCATGCACGGATTGACGGGGCCGGCTGGTTCTCTTGGGAATCTTGAAACGAACGATGCTTACATATCGGGCATTTTTCATGTTGGTCCATTTACCTGTATGCAGGAGTCAGTAGCGACAGCAAAGATCGAGGCGATGACTAAGCAATTGCGCAAGGTCAAGCCGGACCTGGTCTTTCCGGTTATTCACGCCTTTTTCGGTGACTCACCGAATGTGAATCTTGATTCGGAAATAGCCGTCTTTACCGAGCAGTGCTGTCAGAAGCATCAGCTTCTAAAGGAACAATCTCATGCTACGCAGCGAGCCCACTCCATCGAATCGGCTGCGAAGGCCGGAAGCGCTGCTTCGCAGAGTGGAAATGGATAAGCAGGCTTGGTGAGGTTCAGTTTGTTCGCTTGAGCATTTCTTTTCTTGCTTTGACTCGAAGCTGGGCGTTTTTATACCGTTTCTTTTCTTGGGCCGTCTGTGGAAGGATTGGTGGCGCAGGCGTCGGTTTTTTGTTTTCGTCAAGCGCGACGAAGGTCAGGTGGGCCGTGGTGGCGACTGTTTTGTCGTGAGTGTATGGGTCTTCTCTGGTAACCTGAACGCCGATTTCCATCGATGATCGACTGACATAGTTGATAGATGCCTTTAGGATGACGTGGTCACCGATACGGATCGGCTCTTTGAAGTTCAGCGAGTCTATACCCGCGGTGACAACTTCTTTGCCGCAATGTCTCTGGGCCGTCATCGCTGCGACCATATCTATCCAGGCTACGATAATTCCACCAAAAGCGGTTCCCTGTTGATTGGCCTGATGAGGCATGAGCAGGTATCGTGTTTCGACCGCGCTTTCACTTGGCTTTTTGCCGGTTTTTTTGTTCATCGGCCTTCGATTCACTACTAACCAATAACCAGTTATCAAAATTCAACTTTTGGCACCTCGGTTTTTGCCTTTTCGGTTGCCTCAAAGTAATCCATCGGCTCTACTTTTGCTCGCTTGCAGAAAAATGAGCCGAAGAATTCTCTTGTGTAGGCGTTGAGTAGCTTGGCTGCTTCGTTGTACCTGTTACGTGCAACTGCGATGCGATTCTCGGTGCCTTCAAGCTGATCCTGCAGCGCCAGAAAATTCTGATTGGCTTTCAGCTCGGGGTAGGCCTCATTCAATAGTAAAAGCCGTGATAGAAGACCGCTTAGTTCGTTGGATGCCGCGATTTTGCCTGCGACACTACCCGCCTGAAAGTATTTCTCCCTGGATTTGGCGATGTTCTCGAAAAGCTCCTTCTCGTGTTCGGCGTATCCTTTGACGGTTTCGACCAGGTTCGGGACCAGGTCTAATCGACGTTGAAGGGCAGCATCCACATTTGACCAGGCGGTCTTGGCCGCTTCGTCAAGTTGAATCGCCTTATTGTATCCGCTGATGTACCATCTGAAGATGCCGAGACCGAGCAGTAATATCATGACGAGAATTAAGACCAACACGATCCAGATTTTTCCATAATATCTCATTTTTTTAAGCCTCCATAACGGATGAACAGGATTATACTGATTGTGAATAATCAATGCGCTTATTCATGTCATTTCGAGCGCAGCGAAGCGGAGTCGAGAAATCTGCTTTTTAATAGATTTCTCCACTTCGGGTTGCTTCGCAACCCTACGGTCGAAATGACAAAGGCGCAAATTTTAATCGCATTTGGTATTATTCGTCATTCGCTTAGCCCTACCAGCTTCCACTTGCTCCGCCTCCGCCAAAACCGCCACCCATTCCTCCGCCGAACCCGCCGAATCCGCCTCCGAAGCTGCCGCCGCCGTAGGAGCCGCTTCGGCCATAGCCGCCGTAGCCACCAAATCCACCTAACATAAAGGGCAGAAAGAGAAACCATCCCATACCCCGGCCAAGTCCGCCGAACAATAGAAGCATTATAAGCAGAAACGGCAGAATACTGCAACAAGGCAGGCCCGTCCTTCTGTCCCTCGGTGCCGAGACAGGTGCGAGCTTGGGCATGCCCGTAAGGGTCACTTCGTATTCATCAGCGATTTTCTGGATGATTTTCAAATTGGCCTGATAGATCCCCTCGCTATAGTTTTCATTTTTCAAATATGGCACAAGGAAGTCTCTGCCGATCTGGCCACAGAACCGATCTGTTATAAAACCTTCCAGACCATAGCCGACCTCGAACCTGTACTCTCTATCTGCTGTAGCGATTACGAACAGCATTCCATTGTCTTTATCTTTTTGACCGAGCTTCCATTTTTCAGCCAGTTCTATCGAGAACTGTTCGATAGGAGGTCCGTCGGTCGTATTTACCGTAAGGATGATATATTGCGTGCCGGTTTTTTGTTCAAGTTCCTGTAGTGTGCCGTTTAACGTGCGCTCATGTGTATTATTCACCACGTTGGCATAATCTTCGACGTAGTGCTGCGGCATCGGCAAATCTGCCTGTGCATGACAGACAGCTGCGATTACCAGAATGGCTATAAATATTACCGGGCGTCGAAGGAGATTTCGTTGCATAGTTATGCCTCAAGTTTGTCAACAATATCAGTAAGCTTCTCAACAGTTGTATACGTTTGCTCAAATAAGCTTTGCATTTGGTCTTGGCTGAGATGAACTTTTTCGTGTCGCCAGTCGCTCACAGTCAGTACGGAGTCCATATTGCATGAAAATTCTTGTGCGGCTTTTTTGAAAGTTTGGTTTGTCAGGATGGGCCGCTCGGCATCTTTCAGCCAGAGCATCGCCCTCAGAAGCGGTGTCAGGCTCTTGGATGTGGAGATCAGAATGTCACGCACGAGTTTTTTATTTGCAGCGGCAGCTATATATCCCTGTCTTAGTCTGATAAGCATCGCCTTGAGCTCACGTTCGCATTGCAGCCTTACGTCTTTCTTGTCGAAGCTAAGCGATGCGAACGGGTCATCGCCCAGGATTGTTTTGTGAATTAGCTGAAAGTTTAAAAGCTCAACGCCAAATACGTCGCGCGACCGTTCTATGTACGATGACGTCATTAAAAGTGGAGCGGAGAGCTTTTTTTTGCTCATCGGCTTGGCCAAGCTGGCAATTATATTCAGAGAGGCTGGCGTTTGCTTGCCGAGAACTAAGACAGTATTGATGTCACTTTGGCTGGGTACGAAATCATCGGTCAGACTACTGCCTACAACGGTAATGCTTTGCAAGTTATCACCCAGGCCTGATGTGAGCTTATCCTTGAACAGTTTCAAGGGAGTGTCGACTGTTTCAGGCAGCGTGTTTAAATTGGTTCTCTTTGGTTTTTGTGCCATAATCTTTCATTCCTTACTTACTCAAACTGACCGATTCTTTGTGTCATTCCCGCGCAGGCGGGAATCTATTAAAGTTTTGAGCAAATTGGATTCCCGTTTTCACGGGAATGACAAAGGGCAATATATTGTTGTCAAATAGGTATTTACGTTGGTTTTCAATTAAACTTCGGTCAGTTTGAGTTACTTAAAAAAGTTCTGGTACGCGGGCAAGTTTACATCATTTAGTCGGATTCGGCAATGAAGTTATCAATTTGACAGATAAGGTGCCGAATTGGCAGCCTAAAGGGGGTATCGATGAGATTTGAATAGGCGATTTTAGGGTCTATATTAAGGATTTTTAGCAGAGTGGTTTATCTGGCATGAATTTTGCAAATCTATAATTAAGAGTGTGAAAGACCACTATAAAATTTAGTAGAAAGGAGGTGTTGATTATGACATTGGTACCTTTTAGACGAAACAGAGGTGAGTTGGCACGGCTTCACACGGACATAGATGACTTGTTTGATGGCTTTTTCAGGGGATTGGATAGGCCTTTCTTTAGCTATAAAGGTTGGCCCGCTATCGATGTTACCGACAATGATAATGCAGTCGTTGTCAAGGCTGAGGTGCCTGGCTGTAAAGTCGAGGACATCGATGTCTCTGTGTACGGAAACACGCTGACTATAAGTGGCGAGAAGAAAGAAAC
>CAYNTC010000039.1:0-12640 GCA_964399795.1 uncultured Pirellulales bacterium
GGCGGCAGAAATTTAGCACCAGCTTCAATAAACGCCTT
The DNA here is from genome assembly GCA_964399795.1 of uncultured Pirellulales bacterium. GTDB lineage: Bacteria > Planctomycetota > Phycisphaerae > Sedimentisphaerales > Anaerobacaceae > CAYNTC01. Next base: position 39 of record CAYNTC010000039.1, read on the forward strand.
ATGGTTTATTCCTCTAGACCGCAGGTGTAGGGCTTCCAGAATCTGCAATCTTCTTCGTTGATAGATCTCCTTTACATGTTCTGCAATCTGCGAAACCGGTGGATTTGCTTTTTCAACAGCCTCCTTCACAGCGTCAAATATCTCTTTGCCTCTAATTGCATCTCCCGCTGATAGAGCTATACAATAATGACTCAGCTGAGTGACTTTTGGTAAGCTGTGTTCGAATTCAATCGGAGGAAGTGTCGCTGTTACCATTCTGTCTGTTGCAAATGCTATGAGCTTATCCTTCTGATTTAGTGCAGCTATACAGACAGTCATAGTCTGGCCCTCGCTATTCATTAACACCATCTCTACATTTTCAAGATCATCAAATACGCAATGCTCATATATTGATGCTGACACATACAATTTGAAACACAGAGCGATAAGCAATATATAATTGTAGGTATATCTTTGGATTTTTCAACCATGTTTTTCGGGTTGTTCACATGTTTCTGCCAAAGCAGACAGGATTCTGCTGGCGTTTTCTTCAGATAGCTGAGGCAGGTTCGATTCAGTGACATTTGAAGCGGGTTGGTCCAACATGGCTGCGGGGCTATTTGTCTTGGACAAGACCGCCTGCGATGCTCGTAGTGAAATTACATCGAGGCAGGCCTTTCTAACCGTCTCTGGTTTATCCGAGCCCATCAGCTCAACTAACTTGGCGGCAGCTAACGGCGCATAACGGGCAAGGATAAGCTCGCTTTGACGATACGCGCCTGCAATACGTTCATCAAACCGCTGACGAAAGCACTCGTCAGCGAGCCATTTGTTATAAACGTTTCTGCTAACCTTATGTTTATTCAGAATAGCTTGCTCGGTTAACTCGCCGGCAAATGAATCTTCAATCACCGCAAGCTGTTTTCTGCTGAGTTTTTTTGCGTTTTTCACTAATTCACCTTTTGGTCATTACGTTGATAAGTTGACGCGTAAATGAGAGGGACAACCCCCCAATAAAATTGGGGGGCTAAACTTTCATCCTTCGTAGATTTATACCCAAGGTTTCCGAAGGTGGGTGCGCAATTTCGCGCAGGTCGATGTGCAGATTTGACCAAGTCGGATGCGCAATTTTGAGCAGAACCCTGCTCATTTTTTACGCAGGGATTTGGCCCAAATAGTATGGTAATAACCTTTTGGATTTTTAACGTGGGTGAACTGCTGTATCTGACTTAGCCAGCGTCGTATCGTCGAAGGTGAGACTATAAAAATTTCCGCGAAGGTTTGATTACTTTGATAACAGCCTTTTGCGCCGAAGCTATAAATGTGAGCCAGCAAAACCTTCTCGCATAAACTCAGATGAGGTATGTTCAGAATGTGGGCTGGTATCTTCAAATACGGCTCTTTTTGTTTATTCTTCATTGTCTGTACGTTTATGGTGGGGCAATGGGCTTGGCCATACTGTGTAGCTTCATCCTACATTTTGATTCTCGCCCGCGCGGCAATGACAAAAAGTTTAGCCCCCCAATTTTATTGGGGGGTCATCCCTCTGAAATTTGTGCCTGTACGCTTCTTCCCATTTACTTATCAACACATTTACGCATCAATGCATCTACCATTCACCAATAACCAGTCCCTTAGGGACCAATTACCGGTTTAGAAAATGGCGGGCGATTTCGGTAAGGGCTGCGGCTTTTTTGGCAGCCTTGGTTTTTTCAGGCCTATTCTTCATTGCAACAGACAACGCCTCCTCAACCGTTTTGAGCTGCCCACTGTTGAGAAAAAACATTAACGGCGTGGCAAAAACCTCGACGTCGGCTTTGGCTGGTGCTGTGGGCAGCCTGAGATTGGTAAGCCGTTCGAGCTGGCTTGCAGTCTGCGGCAACAGCTTTGCCAGTTCGGCGGTTTGCATCCGGCTGGTCAGATTCTTTAGCAGCGCCAGCTTTTTCTTCAGCACATCCGAGCCGGTCAACCGATTAAGCGTGGCAAGCAGTATATCAGTCTCGGCGTCGTCGACGTCCCAGACCACGGCTTCGGCCGTTTTGTATCCGAGCTTTTCAAGTGCTTGGTGTCGATGATGGCCATTGATGATTTGAAAGTAGCCGGGCCTTTGCGGATGTGGCCGGACTATCAACGGCTCATATCGACCTGTACGCTGGATGTTGCGGATGAGCTTGGCAAAGTTAGCCTTGCCCATCCGGTTGGGATTATCCGGATGCGGCAGAAGGTACTTAAGAGCTATGGTCTTTGTTTCGTTGTGCATTTTGGACAAAACCTAAGGAACTAATCTGACATATTTACCATACGCAGGACGCCTTCAGCAGATCGGTTTTGGTGGGGCAATACCGTAAGGCATCCCATAGGGAGCCCCACCCTACTAATCGTATTCAAATAAGAATCGCTCGTATGTCAAGAATACCTAAGTAACTTAGGTATTGAGACTAAAGCATTTGTTCTTTTAATGCTAAGTAGGATAAGGCAAGCACTGCCAGTAGTGGGCAAGCTTTAGTCCACCAGACAGAAAAGTGCATCGGTCTTGGTAGGGCAAGCTTCACCCTACTAATCTAATCTGACATGTTTGACATCCGCGGGATGCCTTCCGGTAAAAGCCTGTCGTTGAACCAAATGTAATAGACCGGGCGTGCGGTGAGCTTGCCCAGCACAAAGCGAGTGCGCTCGATGCCGACTGACATGTTGTGCCGTTTGCCATAGCTCTGCAGGAATCGTTTGATTCGGCCATCGATAAAATCCGCCCAAGGCCAGTGAAGTGAATCGAGCTTCTGCTGAACGCCTTGGGCGTCGACGAGTTGATTTTCCTGAATTCCAGCCAGGCTGAATGCCTCAATCAGTTCCACGCAACGGGCGGGCAGCGGTGCTGCGTAGGCTTTCATACCAGCCTTTTCAAAGAAGGGATTGACCACGCCCATCACAGCCAGCGCCTCAATAATAGGCATGTTTACTTGCGGCATGGTTTCACGAACCAGACGGGTCGCCAGGCCAAGGCCCCTAAAACGCGGCTCGATTATGACCCTGCTGATGCAACGGATGTTCCTATTGATAAGTGCCAATTGAGTTTTGCGGTCGAAGCCGGCAAAGAAACCATTAGTAGCGACGTTGCGAAGCTGTACCCCGGTTGTGGGCATTGAATAAACGATGACGCCGACGGGCTCGTCGCTGAACAGGCCCGGCAATCTTGTGCGCGACTTCATGGCAAAGATATTGGTGAAAGGTCCCAGGCGACTGTCACGATAGTGATAGTGTGACAGCCGTTTGTAGTCTTCGATGCAGCCGACAACGATATCGAGTTTTTTACATACCGAGCAGTGATGCATAGTAAATGCGTTGATGAGTAGATGTGTAAATGAGAAGAACCGCACAGACACAAAGTTTTAGAGTGTCAACCACCCAATAAATTTGCGGGCCAAACTTTTCGTCATTGCCGCGCTGGCGAGAATCAAAATGTAGGGTGGGGCTTTCATCCTTCGCAGCGCCTACTCTGCCGTAGCGGCTGCGAAGGCTGGAAGCTCTGCTACGGAGAATGGATGACCCACCGATTCTTCTAATTACCAATTACCGATGATTCTAAATTATAACTTGGTCTGTGTGCCGATTCGAGGGATGACCCCCCAATAAAATTGGGGGGCTAAACTTCCAATTATCGAGCGCCTTTAGTTTCTTTAAGAGTTAGCGTTTTATATATTACCTGTGCGGGGCCGGCGAGTTCCTTTACCACTAGAACATCCGGGACAAGGTCCGACAGGATGTCCTCGTGACAGGAGGCGAGGATGAATACTGCGCCGGTTCGCTTAGCGAATTTGCATATGTTGTATGAAATAACCGCTGCGGTGACACGGTCGAGGTCAGAGCAGAATTCGTCGGCGAAGATGAATTTTTTACCCGAGGCCAGAGCTACCGCCAGCCGGAAACGGTATTTTTGGCCAGCACTTAAATTGGCAGGCTGATTCAGAATGCAAAACACGTCGTTCAAACCCGCTATGCTCAACGTTCTAAGACTGGTCAACAAATCGCCGTCAACGCAGTCTATTAGAGTCTTTTCGGCAGGCAATTCAATCTGAGCCAGATTAACTCTATCAGCAGGTGGTATACATTTTTCCAGTTCGCTTAATATAGTGCTTTTGCCCGAACCGGAGGGTCCTGTTATATATACGATGTCACCATCGATTATCTTGATCTTACAATTGTGCGTGACAGCATTTGTCTTGAGCCTGTCGACTGTCAAGCCAAACATCCGGCAAACCTGAGCAACCTTGTCGGTGATAGTCCCACGCCAGGGAAATTGTTTTGATACGTTGTAGCTGGGCATTTAGTTGCTTATCTCCATTAGGGGATTTAGCGTCGGTCAGTATCTTGAATTGTCTTGGTAATCCAGGAGATTTTATCTACTGTTTTGCGTATCTGGTAATAGCTCAATTTACGTTGCCTTGCAATTTCTGACACGGGCAGGCCCAAAAGAAAACAATCCTTCGCGATGGCCAGTTCCAGACAGTCAAATCTTTCACGATTACGCATACATAAAAAGTATCTATCATCCAAAAGACGCTGTATGATCTTGTGTATCCGGCGGGCGATGGTCGTCTCATTTAGCCCTGCCACCCTGGCGATTTCTCGGAAGCTACTGCCTCTTTCCAAGTACATCGTCATTAATACCTTGTCTGTCCCTTCGAGTAATTTTGCCCGTCTTCGGAGATTCTCGAATCTTCGACGGTACTCCCTTTGAAGCTGAAGTGCTTCTTCTGATAGCTGAGATTCGATGGTTTTATCAAGTCCCATAACCGATGCTTGCCTTGGGCTGACAGCTATAAAAGGCTCAGTCTTAAAATCTGCATTTGACATGAGCAGCTAATATTCCTTCAACGAGGTAGTTTTCTCAATCGGTTCAGATGTGCGTTATGTGGTTAGCCTCCGGCTCCCTCGGCAGCCTCCAACCGGCTGTTACAGGCGAACTTCGCTTTCTCTGTTTAGCCCCCGAATTCACCTTGGGGGTTTTAATCCATTTACACTGATAAGAGATATATTAAGTTATATATATATCTAACTTGACGAAAGGTTAAGCGTTATAGTTAATATTGTCAAGGGTTTTGGGGTCTTTTTTACAAATATTTTTAATTTTTATATATATTGTGAATTTTTCCTGACCGGGATATTTGTTGATGGCAGCTAATTGTAGCTTATTTCAATCAAGTTCCCGAGGGTGCATGTCATCTTTGTAGGTAAATACGCCTCCGGCGTATAAAAAAGGCTTATTTTGAAAAAAGCCATCCCCCCCTTAGGGGAGGCTGCCACCCGATCGTCATAAGCGAGGCAATAGGTACGATAGATAGTGAATGACGTGTGGCAGCCTCAAGCGCTAGCTTGGGGATGGGTACGCACCCACGAAAAAATTGATGCGAAAGGCCAAAAAAAACTACCTACAAACTCGACATGCACCCAGTTCCCGATAGAAGTTGGTTTACCCTGCTTTGGAAAGGACTTATAATCGCAGTATGCGGGATATTGACGAGTTATTTTCACAGCTAAATAAGTCTCGTTTTCGCAGCCGGTTTCGGCTCGGCAGCAAGGAGGCTGCATACCTAAAGGAAAAAGGCTTAGAGAGAATTATTGAAGACGCCAGCGATTTTATTCAGGCCCGGCTGGCTGATGCAAATCCAGTCAAAGATGGTCGGCAGACACCGATGAGAGGCCATCCCGTCTTTATAGCTCAGCACGCAACAGGCACATGCTGCCGGAGGTGTCTCGAGAAATGGCATGGTATAGCAGCGGGTAAGTCCTTAACTGAGCAGCAGATAGATTATATTCTCAGTGTATTGGACCATTGGCTCGAAAATCAGATAGATTGGCTCGACAGGTCAAAGAGATTATTAGTCTAGTTTGATCTTATGGATTAATTGTTCATCAATCAGAATGCGATCATCGCAAGCATTCATAAGTTCAGTATGTGGTCGCGGAGGTATATGATAATAGAGCTCTATAACAGTGCCAGCATTACGTGCGATCTGAATCGCTGGTACAAAATCGCTATCATTCGCCAAAAGAACAGCCCGCTGAATCTGATGCCCCACACTGAGTTGAACCAGGTCGACTGCGAGAAGGATGTCCACCATCTTCTGCTCGAATCTGTGTGAGCCATCAAAATTCCGACGCTTAGCAAGCCTTCCAAATTTAACTTGAAACCGTGACTCCTTTTCCAATGCTGCCACGAAACGGTCGAAATTAGCTTTTCTGCTTTTCTCCTCTGGGGCTGGAGGTGAACTTACATAGGGTGGGCAATCATAATAATACGTGCGCAGTCTCTCTTGATCTCCTGCGACATGTTCTGAAAACTTGAGATATGAAATACGAGGATTACCAAATTGTTCAAATACCTTTTTAGCATATCCACCATCAATGAACACAGCGTACCTATCCATGATAGACCTCCATGCCAAAAAAAACCAGCGACCGTATTGCCGATCGCTGGCGATTATTGTATACCAGCGACCTCAAAGGATCACTGGCGAGTATATTCTTGATATAATAACAATCAATAATGATTCTATTATAATTATACAATGATTATATGATTATAATCGGCAGAATCAACATATTTTTTACGATATTCATTGAATTTCGTTCAGAATGATAGAAGTATCCCTCGCTTTTCAGTCCATAAGTTATTGTCTATCAAATTGTTATGAAAAAAAGAACATAAAATTAAAAATATAGATTCTACCAAGCCTGTTTTGGGTTGGAACTGGCACGAAGATATTATTTGATTTTGCCGATTAAATATGTTAACATGGAAGCGGTTAGTTAACATGAGTTAATTTAAATCAACATAGTTAACATCATAAGTGTATATTAAAAAGATGGTTAGGGCTAACAAGTATATTACTATCCCAGAATTAGCAAAGCATCTTGGAATAAGTCGGATCGCTGTTTACAGGAAGGTCAAGAAAGGACAGATATCTGCAAAGAAAATTGGTCGGGTCTATATTATTTCCAGCCGGCAGGTTGCACAAATACTCGGTGAGGAGCTTAGCGAGCCGAAAAAACGTCAGATAGATATGGCCGTCAAGAAAGTTGTGCAGGAATACGGAGAAACCCTGAAATGGCTCGGCAGAGAATAGACGAACCAATCACTTTACGAGAGGTTGAGCATATTGCATTCGTTCTTGCCGGCGAACGCCTTGCTTTTGATGAGCCGATTCCAGATTTTTCAAGCCGATTTCCACACATTCTTGAGAGTTGTCTGCTCACGCCTTTTCAACGCTTCTATGGCAAAAGAGCTTATGCGTCGCTTGGGTCCCGAGCAGCTATACTTTTCTATCTTATGGTCAAAAACCATCCGTTTCAGAACGGCAATAAAAGAATCGCGATGACAACGTTGCTAGTATATTTGTATAAAAACGGTAAGTGGTTAAAAGTTGACAATCGTGGGCTCTATAATTTTGCGATATGGGTGGCCCAAAGTCCTGCTGAGCTTAAGGACGAGGTAGTAGCCGGCATAAAAAAGTTCATAAAGACTTACCTGGTGGATCTGCCTCCAGAGGATGGTGTTTGATAAGGATGCTAAAAGTTCAAGTTTATTCTAAATGCCTGAGCCTTAAAATCTTTTTGCATTTGGTCTAAGGTTGGCTATACTTCAAATTGAAAGGATCGTTTGAGTCAAATAATGGCGGAACGGAAGCCTAAAATAGTTGTCATCGGCGGCACTTACGTTGACATGGCGATCAAGTGCGGCCAAATCCCATCACCCGGGCAGAGTGTCAGTGGTTCTGGGCTTTCATATACAGTCACGGGATCTGGGCCAAATCAAGCTGTTCAGGCGGCACTGTGCGGTTGCGACGTGCATCTAATTAGTAAAGTAGGAGGCGATCCATTTGCGCACATGGCCAAGGCGAATCTGGCAGAGTTCGGTGTCAATACAGATTTCGTATACCCAGCAAAGGCAATGAACACCGGTGTCATGGTAACACTGGTCGATGCCGAAGGCGAAAACGCCGCTTGTCACTATACCGGCGCCAATAGTTCTTTACAAACCAGCGACATTGATGCAGCCGAGCAGGTCATATCCGAGGCAGCAGTTTGCTTGATTCACGGCCAACTGCCGCAAGAGGCGATTGTAAGTGCGCTTCGCTGTGCGGGCCTACACGGTGCGAAGATTATCCTCAGCCCTGCCAAGCCGATAGAGCAGCGAGAGCGTGAGCACTGCGACCTGCCGATCGAGTATTTTTCAGCCGACATTATGATTCCCAATCTTTACGAGGCAGCAGACATAACCGAACAATCAGCGGCGAACATTCGCACAGCCAAGCTGATCGGCTCGGACCTGGTGGCCCGCGGCGTTAATTATGCGGTTATCACTATGGGCCGGCGCGGCTGTATGGTCGTCGGCAGAAACAGTGCCGACCACATCCCGGCCTTCGAGGTGGACCTGGTCGACCAGGCCGGAAAGGGCGATGCCTTTGCAGGCGCGCTGGCGGCGTACTGCGCGGTGGATTACGACGTAAGGGAGGCGGCCAGGTTCGCCTCCGCGGCCGGGGCGCTGGCCTGTACGAAGTTCGGCTCGATAGAATCGCTGCCCACAAAAGCTGAAATTATTGAGCTACTGCAGAAGGAAGACATCGACCTTCTACCCGGCGGCCAATAGAAATCAGCAATGTTCAAAAATTCAATATCAAAACTACATATCAAAATGCAAAATGTTCTTTTATCATTTTTGAATTTTTATTTGTCGTTTTGATTTTTGATAAGTCCTTCGCTGAAACGAACCGACCAGTTACCAGTAAACAATTACCTGCACAAATTTGCGCAAAATCGTGCAGATAGCTGCACATCAAAAATGACAAATCCCCAAAAATTTTTTACTGCTTTTATGACGACAGATTAGCCTCCGTACGATCCCTGCCAAGGGCATTTTTTTCGCAAAGATTGTGCAGGTTCGTCCAATTGTGGAAGCAGTCATAGATTGCTGCTTGCCGGCAATAAAGCCGGTACGAAGTTAAGCCCTAAAAGGAGAAACAGGTATGGGATTTGAAAGCTCAGGCTTTGAGCTAAGCATTTTCAACGACCAACATCTCGACGCGGACTACATCGAATGGCTGGTTAACCAGCGCTCGACAGAAATTCACAGGCAATTTTCCAAGCTATGGCAATACTATGCTAATCCCATATTGGAAGCTGTTGGAGTCGGCGCAGCAGATAGAAAAATTAATCGCTCAGGACGATGCTATTTTCAAGCTCAGGAGCACGGGCTGCCCGCAAGAATAACAGGATTAGCTCATTCAAGTACGGCGGGTCTTTTTGGTTCACGACCTGTTAAGGATGTGCAGCGAAAGGAAGTTGTTATAGAAAATGACATTGGCTGGAGAATAAACGCAGCGTTGGATTTTCTATTTGGTAAACCGATCAGCTTTGTCTCGAAATCGCCGGATGGCCAAAAACGTGCAGAAATTGAGTCGATACTGCGGGCATTGTTCTCGGCCAACGGCGGTATCGGATTTTTCCAGGATATGGCGGTGCTCGGAAGTGTGTACGGTTTCGTCGATTGTTTCGTCAGGCCTGGCGAAGAAATCATCAAACGCATTTCCTCCTCCTCCCAAACCCTCCCACTTGAAAATGTGCTGCAACTGGCACAGACAATCGAACTGGAACTGGTTGAAGCACCAAGAGCACTGCCTGTTCTGGATGAGAACGATTACAGACAGATTCGATACTATGTGCAGCACTTCTATCAAAGAAAAAACGCTCTGAATAGAAACCGCTCATTTCTATCACGGATACTCTCGGCTAACAGGACAAGCGGTGATACTCGCAAGGTTGTAGCAGTAACAGAAATTACATCGGCTAAAGCGTGGCAAAGGTATGATGATAAGCACCTGATAGCTGAGGGAGAGCTGCCCTGGGGTTTTCTGCCGATAGTGCATATTCAGAACATTGCTCAGCCTTACTACTACGAAGGATTAAGTGACGTTGAGCCTTTGATACCTCTACAAGTCGAACTCAATACGCGACTAAGTGATAGGGCCAGCAGGATCACGTTCCAGTCTTTCAAGATGTATCTGGGCAAGGGCATCGAAGGCTTTGAAGATAAGCCAATCTCGCCGGGCAGAATGTGGTACACGGACAATCCGGAGGCCTCGATTGAAGAGTTTGGCGGGGATTCGGCTTCGCCGAGCGAGGACCTGCACATCGCGGAGATCAGAGAAGCGATGGATAAGGCAAGTGGCGTGACGCCAGTGGTAGCAGGAGTGCTGAAGAACAGGCTCGGTAATCTCACAAGTGCAGTGGCGCTTAAGCTGACGCTTATGGGGATGCTCTCGAAAAATGAGCGAAAGAAATTTACCTACGGTGAGGGCCTGAAAAAGATTAGCCGGATGGTTCTTAGCATTTTAGATACCGCAAATATATACAACAGCAACGACGAAGACAGGCAGCTTGATATCATCTTTCCCAGTCCGCTGCCGGAGAATATGACGGAAAAATTACAAGAGGCCCAAATAAAAAAGGATCTGGGCGTGCCCACTGAGCAGGTGCTCAGAGAATTAGGGTACGAAAACGTTTAGATCGATTGGTGGGGCATCCATTCTCCGTCCTTTAGGGACTGCGAAGGATGAAAGCTCCACCCTACATAAGGCTTAGGAAAATTTATGAATCGGTAATGTAGGGTGGGCTTTAGCCCACCAATAAAAAAATAGGGCAAGGCCCCAGCATACATAAGGTTTAGGAGAGATTATGAGTCAGCTCGACACAGAAAAAAATAATTTGTCAGAAGACACAAGTGATAAGTTTGAGGATTTAGCTATTGATGGTGACAGCCCAAAGCTTGTTCCGGTAGCGGAATCGATCCGCTATCGCAAACGGGCACAGAGTGCCGAGAAAAGGGCCGAACTTCTCGGTGAGCAACTAACCGCGACAAATCAGAAAGCAAGTGAGCTTTCTGAGCAGCTAAACGGTCTGCGGGCAGAACAGAAACTGACTCACAGACTTGCTGCTGCCGGTGCGGTGGACCTGGAGACTGCTGTTCTGATTGCCAAGGCCAGGTTGCAAGGTAATGCACAAGCGGATGTGGACGATATAGTTAATCAGCTCAAAAAGGAAAAGCAGTATCTGTTTAATGCTAAGCCTTTTGATGATGCCGGCGAAACAGTGACACCCGTAAAGACGGCTGGTGCCAAGGAGCGAATGTCACACAGCCAGTCGGCATTAGAAGGGGCAGCTAAAAAGGCAGCCAGAACAGGCAATCGAGCGGATCTGCAGCAGTACCTGAAATTACGAAGAAACTACCTTTAGTGTTTAGCCCCGCAATCTATTGCGGGGTACATACGCAAAGTTACAGGAGATAGAAAGATGGCATTTACTGGCAAAGCGACTTACTCGGCTGGTTCAACCCTACCGGAACTTGCCGAAGATGTATCAGATTTGATCGGAATAGTATCGCCTTATGAAACGCTGCTGTTGGATGCGCTGGGCGATCCGTTAAGAGAAGCAACCAGCACACATCATGAGTGGCTGGAGGATGAGCTTCTTCCCAACAAGGACGCGATCAACGACGACACCTGGAGCGACCCGGCCAGCGATACGGAGTTTGATGTCGACCATGGCAGCAGGTTTCGTGTGGGTGATCAGATTCAGGTCGCCGGCAGCGAGGAGCTGATGCTGGTGACCGCGGTTAACAATAATACCTTAACGGTTGTTCGCGGTTACGCGGGTACAACGGCAGAGGACCTTGCCGACAATCAGGTGATCAACATTCTCGGAAACGCTGCCCTTGAAGGTTCAGATAAACCGGCCTTGAGGTTTACGAACCGCACACGCTGCGGCAATTACACGCAGATATTCACCGCTACGGTTGAGGTAAGCGGCACGGATATGGCTGCCAGGCAACTTGGGCTTGCCGATGAGATGGATTATCAAAAGCAGGAACGATTGCGCGAACTACTGCGGGACCTCGAGAATACCATCATAAACGGTGGTCAGCCCGCAAGCGATCCGCAAGGTAGCGGCTCGGTAAGACGCAGCATGAAGGGAATAATTCAGCATCTTTCGAGCAATGTCTTTCACACAGGCGACAATGGTTTTCCTTCTGGTACCGACCTTGATGAGGCAAAGATAAACTACGTGCTGCGAAACATCTGGGAGAACAGCAACGGCAACGTGGACCTGATAGTAGTGGGCGGTTTTCAGAAGCGAAAGATAAATGCATTCTGCTCTGATAGCCGATCCTACTCAGCAGGCGAGACTACCTTCACCGACATGATTAGCATTTACGAAAGTGATTTCGGCGTTTGCAGGATTGTCACCACGCGATGGATGCCGCAGGATGCGGCGCTGCTCGTGGATTCTTCACGAATCGGTGTGCTGCCTTTAGCTGGGCGTAGCTTCCACTTTAAGCCCCTGGCAAGCGGCGGCGATTACGAGTGCGGTGAGCTGATCGGGGAGTATACAGTGGAGCTTAAAAACGAGGCGGCCCATGGTCTTATTCGAGACCTCAGCACCAGCTAATCCGCTGCGACGCATAGCTGCGAGCGGTCCGGGGAACGTTTAGCCCCCAGGCCTGCCCTGAGCGAAGTCGAAGGGTTTATCCTGGGGGTTTAAACCCCCAAAGTTTTTCACCGGTGGGGCAA
>CAYNTC010000040.1:0-12599 GCA_964399795.1 uncultured Pirellulales bacterium
CGGCGCCTAACCTGCTTCGACACTTTATGATTGAAGCTACAGATTGTCTTTCCGGTAATAACACCATTTTTACCAATAGCAAAACATTCGTAGACTTCGCAAACGGCAGAATGATTGATTGGCTGCTTATAATCAGCCCCATTTTTGCAGCACTTTGTGTAGCAACGGCAATGTCCAACATTGTAGTTGGGGGCTTTAATCTCTCAAGCAAGACGATACAGTTCAAGTGGAACTCAATAAATCCGGCATCGGTACTGCAGGGCCTATTTAGTCTGAAATCGCTGGTTCATCTTGGAACATCGATAGCCAAATTGCTTTTTATTGGATTAGTAGCTTGGCTGTACCTGCAGGGCAGGCTTGAAAAACTCGCGACACTTCGGTGGGCATGGTCTCTTCAGATAATCATCGCTATCGCTAGGATCATATTCGGGCTGTGCGTTCGAGTGGGGATAGCGCTATTGGCTATTGGATTGTTGGATGCTTTCTATCAGAAATGGCGACACATCCAAGAATTAAAAATGACCCGCCAAGAGGTCAAGCGAGAACGCAGAGATACGGAAGGTTCGCCCGAATTAAAGGTGCGGATACGCCGGATTCAAATTCAAATGTCCTTGCGACGGCTGCGTCAGCAGGTGCCTAAGGCCAGTGTCATCCTTGTCAATCCAACGCACGTAGCCGTTGCGCTACGCTATGAGGCTAAAACAATGGAAGCGCCCATAATGGTAGCGAAAGGTGCAGACCATCTGGCTGAGAAAATCATAGAAATCGGACGCTCCTACGGTGTACCCATTGTCAGAAGGCCGGAGCTAGCGAGGACGATATATTCGACCGTTGAGCCCGGCAGCGCCATTCCAGAGATGTTGTACGTGGCAGTAGCTGAGGTGTTAGCTATGCTGCATCGGCTACGCCACAGAAGCAAAGCTTAAGTGGCAATTGTGAAATTTGGCCGGCTGCCCTGCGGGCAGCACGTTCCTTTTTTGGTTAGCCCCCGATTTATTGGGGGGTTATTTTCTGCTGTTAAGCAGATGTGCTTAAGCCTAAGGCGGCTAACTGGTTTTGGAGTAAGGTCAACGTACTCTCAAGACGGGCAAAGCGGGTGATTAGCCTGGCCTCCTTATCATCGAGGCGCTCCTCTTCAATTTCAATTCGCTCCTGCAATTCCTTTATGGTATCGCCGACGTGTTCCTGGTCGATCTGTATTGAGCCGGTGGTTACCTTGAGCATTCTGTCAAGCACGTCTTCCATTGCACCGGTAAAGCCCTGCTTGACTCTGACTGTAACCGTGAATGTCCCATTCTGGCTCAGGTCCACACTCAGCTGAAGACTGTTCTCCGGGTATACAGGATCACCGTTGTCATCAAAGGAGCTATCACCAGTAACGATGTTGCCGCTGTAAGTTGCGTCTCTATATGTGGACTCGCTTGAGAGTTTAATTTTGGCGCTTGTGATTGCACCGCCACTAATGGTTACTTCAACGTCGTAGCCGCCGGCGGTTGTATACTTACTGCTGGCACCGTAGAATTCAATAGTGTTGCTATTGGAGCTACCGGTTTTATCAGCGCCGATTACGGCCAAAACGCCCATATAGTTATCGGCAATGGCTTCATCGAAGGCATTGGTATCCAAGCTCAACATGCCGTCTTCATCGAGCTCAAGGCCGATTTGAGCAGGCATCAACAAAGGATCTACATCCTCGATGAAACCACTAGTTTGGGCTATTAGTGGTGTGCGCAGCAAATTATGGATCATGGAGACAACATAATCGCCCATAAGGATACCTGCTGTCTTAAGGACATCGTTGTAGCCGGTCTTTTCCTTGATATAGGTTATAGCACTATTATAGGCTTTAACCATGGAATTCAGTTTTTCCTTTACCGACTCTATATCTCTGGTCAGGGTTATTTCCTCACCATTGGAGTCAGTAGTATCATGCAGATGCAGCGTCACACCATGAATAACATCATCAATTGTATTTGAGCTTCTGCTAATCCAACCGATGTCACCCTCAGTTTGTGTAGACATAACGTAATCGGTATCGTCACCTGGATTCAGATTACTTGCATCAATTGTAATTTGAATAGCATTACCAAGCTCCTGACGAAACGTAAAAGTTGTATCACCAAGTTCTGATGGGCCATTGCCTTCCACCGTTATGTCACCTTCTTCAATATTCGACAATGCCTCTAGCGCAGCCTGAATAGTGGCAGCATCTGCATTGTAAGAGATAGGATCGGTTGTTTCGCCTTCGTAGGTTAAGGTAAATGTGCCAGTATTTGCAGCCTGTGTCGTAGTAAGTACTTGCACCTCGGCAGCAGATGGCGGATACCCATCCACCCGAATCTCAGAATCCTGAGCTGATTGGGTTTCTGTAAAGTCGGCTTCTGCAAAACCAGTCAGGTCCGCTGTGACAGAGCCGCCCTCTGTTGATTGACTAATAGTCGGTAAAGTCATATCCGTTTGTCCGGTGCCCGGATCATAGGCCAGTGTAAGTGTCATCTGACTTGTGCCGGACTCATGATCTGTTAAAACTATCTTGCCGTTTTCCAGAACTGCCGTAGCAGTATCTCCGAAAGCGTCGTTAATCTCGGCAATAATATGAAAAAGCTTCGTATTGCCGGTAACATCCATATACACATCGACGGCAGTGCCATCGTGCTTGTTGCCGGTAATACGAATACGTTCGTCTCCAACGAGTGAACCCAGACTATCGTCAAATTGGTCCAAATCAATAATCTTAGTGCTTAAAGTAGCGTTGTCGCTGGCGACGGTAAGTTCAGAATCCGCCTGCCAGACCTCCGTGTTGGATGCGTTTACCGAGATTTCAAAATCAGTGCCCGCTTCATTGCCGTTCAATACCAGATGATAAGCATCATTATAACGCAGCAGACCTGCCGTTACGCCGGGATTGTTCGCGTCATTGTTAATCAGCCCCACCAGCTCTTCGAGTGTAGTGGTAGAGGTAGTGGTGATTACTGTCTCTTTGTGATTGTAAGAATAAATGAAGGTTCCTTCACCGACATAGTCTTCGGCGTATTCGAGTCCATCTGTATGCACCCATCGCTCGGCAGTAGCCAATCGATTGATCTGGACGGTATGGTTGCCTTCAAAGGCGTTATAGGACGCTTCGGCTGTTAATATATCTTCATCACTGGTAGCGGTTGTGAAGGCACGTAGCTCGTTGGCATCGGAAAGGGCGCTGATTGTGCTTCTTAAGGCATCGAGCTTGCTCTCGAGATCGCTGAGGGCATCTTTTCTTTCTTCCCAGAGGCTCTTGCGGTCCTCGTACATATTTAGCGTGCGACTCTCAACAGCCATTAGCTGCTCAATGATCTTAGCCGTGTCAATGCCAGTGAAAAGACCTGGGAATTGTAAAGTAGACATTCTAGCCCGCCTCTTATAAGTTACAGCATTTTGCTATATACACTAATCAATACTCGACCATAGACTACATATGTAATTCATACACTACATGCAGCGTAGAGTAACCTCTCGCTACTATATTATCGCTAAAAAGTCACATCCACTTAAGTATTTGTTCATAAATTACTTAGCAAGGAAGATTGCATAACAACTTCTCCGATTCATCGCGAGCCAGCTCGCATTGCTGCAACAACTGGTGAACCTGTATATTTTCAGGGTCCATTTCGAGCGCATTACGCAGGTTAGAGCAGGCTCGATCTAAAGCTACACCCGCATAGTCTGGTGAATTGGACTGTGTATGAACACGCCCGAGCTCAACAAAAACAATGGCGGTTAAACATCTTGCATGTATACTTCTTTTCTCGGCGGCAATTGTATTCCAACTAACGTCCGGAAATAGCTCTTCGTAGCCGAATGTATCAGTGAACCGCTCTATAACATCAAAATAACAATTGGCTTTTTCGGCGCTTTTATCTCTCGAAATAATATCTGACGTCATTCGGCGCAAATATAATGCCTCCTTTAAATGTCGCGATGTTAAACCATGTTTTGCAAACCTTCGCATCATGTCGTAGCTCTCAGCAATAATCAGACTTTCGTCAAACATGCCGATTTTATCGAAGACGTCGATTCTGACGCACGTTCCGAATGGGATGGTTGGGAAGCCGTGATGAAAAAGGTCGCGTATCAAATCTGTACGATTAGTATATTCAGGCCTGTCAATCGTCCGGATCGAGCTACCATTTTCATCAATCAGACAATCGTCACAGTAAACCAAGTCAGCTTCAGGGTATTGCTCGAACTCGCGCAAATGCCTGGAAATAAAGTCCGGCGTGGTCATGTCCTCGGCGTTGAGCCTGATCCAGAACGAGCCCTTAATTTTTCCTATGGCTGTATTACACGCGCTTGCAAGACCTGAGTGGTCCTGATAGAAATAGTTGATTCTGGAATCTTTGTAGCTGAGCACTCTGTCTTTGGTGGCGTCTGTGGAGCCATCGTCCACAATAATAAGCTCGAAATTCTTGTAGGTTTGGGCCAGCGCACTTTCGATGGCTTTTTGGATGTATTGGCCTGCATTGTAAGCAGGGATTACTATCGAAACAAGCGGTTCTGTCTCTGTATCAAGAGTGCTATTCAGATTCTCTTCCGTTCTTCCAGCCGGCACAGTGGTGCTGTCATCAGGAGCAATAGGTTCGTTTTGAAACTGACCTACTTCGCTAAAGCTACTTAGGTCATCCTTCGCAGCTACTTTTGTAAGCGAAGAAGTGTGATTAGCCAAAAATTCCTTGGCAGCCGGGTTGTCGTGGTTCTGGATTTCTTTTTCAAGGTATCTAAGGCCCTGCTCTTTCTTACCAACGGCAAAGTAAGCTTTAGCTTTTAATAAATCAAAGTTTTTAAGTTTATTTGCTATTTCACTGTCGGTTCTTTCCAGGCTGTTAAGCACACTGATACAGGTTACATACGCGCCGTTTTGGAATAGGACCACTGCTCTTTTCACTAATCCAAGCAGCGCTTCTTTATCGAGTGGCTCGCTCTCCCACTGTTCGAAAAGGTGACCATATTTGGCGGTGAAATCCGAACATCGGCAGTTTCTAAGCTCCGCCGCTATATCCACGCCAGAATTATTATGAATTCTTTCCCTTATCTTACAAATCTTATCTTGCCAGTAGGTAACGAATCTGACTCTTCTGCTGCGAGGGTCGAAGGTTGGAAGCATTGAAGTTTGTGAGTTAGCGTGCACCCTCCGTAAGGTTAAAAACTCTGGAATATTTTTGAATCTTACATTGCCACCGTAATGCGCATACTCAGCAGCCTTAGCCAGCCAGACCGAATCTGAACCAAATGGAATTTCATCGTATAACCCGATCTCGTCAAATAACCTTTTGCGAATAATAGCTGAACCATGCCAGCAGAAATTCCATCTTGAGCGCTCGGTTCGCATAATTTCTTCATGAGAAAGTGCTAATTTACACTTTTCGCTGTATTCAAAATCCTCAAATTCCTCAAGAAATTTGTAATAAAACGAACCCACAATTCCGAGCTGTTCGTCTTTACTTATTTCATTATAAAGTGCCTTGAGTTTGCGCGGACACATAATATCATCAGCATCTTGTATAACAATGAAATCGCTGTTGGCCTGTTCAATCCCAAGCTTTCTTCCCACATAAGGACCCTTATTTTCCTGTGAGTAGAAAGGCCTAATTCTCTCATCCATCCGGCTGTACTTTTCGATTATTTCTCGTGTGCCATCCGTACTACCATCGTCGATTAATAACAGCTCCCACTCCTGCATTGTCTGATTCAGGATGCTATCTATACATTCCGGTAAAAATCTTTCAGAATTATAGCAGGATGTAATTATGGATACCTTTGGTCGTGCCTGGTATTGCCCAGGAGCAACATAATCCCGCAGCAACGATGCTTCGACCGAATCATCGATTGCTCCACCTTCGCTTTTAAGTGTAGTAACTTGCTGTAGCAAAGCATGTATTCTACCGCTTACAGCCTTAATGCTAAATCTCTCAGCCACCATATCTTTTGCTTTTGTGCTGAACTGACTCCAAAGAGAATCTTCACTCAATAAGCGCAAACATTTATTGGCAAAGCTCTGGGGCTCATCAGCAATAAAGCAGTTCTGACCATCCACAAAATCAAATCCTTCAGCTCCGATGGTTGTAGTAACAATAGGGGTTCCTACTGCGGCTGCCGTTCCCAGTTTGCCCTTCATACCGGCCCCATAGGTCATAGGACAAACAAATAATCTATAGTTAGCAACAGCCGATTCAGCATCCACTACATAACCTATTACTTTTACATTCGGATTCACCTCAAGCTCACCTTTGAACTTTTCGCTATCAAAGCCTAAAATGTGGAGCTGTGCCTGTGGTGCTTTTTCTGTAATAAGGGGAAACACTTCTTTCAGGAACCACTTAACAGCATCAATATTATGTGTGACATGAAAGCCGCCTATAAAACAAATGTGCCTTCTCTGCTGTATAGCTGGTCCCAGTGCCGGTATCGTATGAATATTTGGAATTACACTCACGTTGCAGTCGTAGCCGATACTCGCACATATATCATGCTTTTCGACCTCGCTAACTGTAAGCACCCAATCGGCCAGAGGATATAATTTCTTTTCGATCTCTAAAAACTGCTCAGCTCTTAAAAGGTCTTGACTATCGTTCGACACCTGGAATTTCCTCATAAACTTTTTGTAGTGAAAATCCATGGTATCGACTATAACTGTTACGTGGCGATGATTGTGCTTCAACCATTGAGTAAAATGAAAAGCAAAATTTAGATAATTGACCGACCATAAGTTTGTTATCCATACACAATCTAACTTCTCTACTTTGTTGAAATGTAAATAGTCACGAAGACTGTCTACCCTTGGCGGCACTCTAACAAAGGCAACCGCACCATCGAAAGCCGCTTTATACTTCAACTCATCTTCATATCGGCCAAAATATAAATAGTCAATTTTATATCCTTTTCTTGCTAGAATTTTCAATATATGAGAAATTCTCAGATTGGAGCTACCCATATCAAAACGTGGTATATTAATGCTTATAAAAGTGATTCTTAAGGGCTCATTGAGATTCGTCTCGGCTAACTGATTGTAGTCAGGTAAATTCTCGCTATGCGACAAGCTCCCATCATCGTCTCGGACCTTCATAGATTGGATATTAACCTGTTCACTCGGCGGCACTGTGCCCATTTGTGCTGCTTGCATTTGCTCCAGGGACTCACTTACTTTTTGCCTGGGAGCCTGAGTTTGTTTTATGAGGTTTTTATTTTTCGGTGATGCAATTCGGCTGGGGTGAATTTTCGTAGTTTCTTTCTTAGTAAATATCTTTGGCAATGAAGTTTTTATTCCGTCTTTTATATTATTTGTCGCCGACTTCAGCAGAGGTGCATTATTTCTGGATATATACGAACGTTTTTTAACTCTATCAAAATCAACTATCTTGATGCCTGCTCTTTTTAACTTGAGTGTAAGAATCCTCTCATTTAAGATAGCTACTAACTTGGCTCGGAAAAATTGCCAATTACTTTTATTTATCGGCGCTGAACGACTCCAACCTGAAGTTATCCAGTATTTTAACCATTCCTTAAAATAATCATTTAAAAGATGATTATCACTATTGAAAATCCTTCCAGAAAAATTTACCGGAAGAATCTGATCTATCGTATCTTTGTCAATGCAAGTAAAGCCCAGCTTTTTGATAACAGTTTTTGGAATGACAAATATGTTTGACCTGATCCACGAAGAGACATCATATCCGTCAAATGTTTCCACTTGGTCGTGAATGTCAACTTTTCCCAGCACTTCATTTTCGCTAAGTTCAGATAAAGAGATCGTGTTGATTTTCGACTTGTAATAGTCAAGGCCATATCCTTTTTGGGCCCTATTAAGAAAAGAGTCATTGACAAAAAGTAATATATCACTTTCTATATCGGCCGACTCCAGAAATTTTAAACCTCTCTGCCATCCGGAAAACTCGCGATTGCTGTTGTCGCCACCGATATCAAACACATTAGGTTTATTTTGGATAACTGTTTTTTCTTCTGCAAAATTATCTATCTGTACCAAGGTAATCTGGAATCCCTCCAGCCCGGCGAGCAATCTATGCAAGTTTTTGAGAGAATCAGGATATATGTCCCTCTCAGCATAAACATATAATACAGATAGCTTTTTCCTTTCCGGCTGATGTTCCCGGAGTTTATTATTGGTAACCAATATCTTATTTCGATTAAAGGTCTGGGCTAGCATTGATTCCTTTGATATTTGGTCTTTAGGAATAGCATTTCTATAACTACGACCAACACAGATTATGAAATCTTTATTGTCAATAAGATCTTCAACGATGTGTCTCTTGCGGCTCTGATATTTAATAAACTTGCTCACTAAATTATTTGCTGATAACCATTGCTCAATTTTCGCCTCATCGATATAAAACGTTTGATGAAACCCCCTGTTAACTGCTTCCACGCTTCTTTCTTGCATGTAAGGTGTCGATAGAATAAGGGTTCCATTAGGTTTAAGCGCACGGCTGAAGACTCTAAACAATTTAGGTATGTCATCTTCCTTAAAATGCTCAATTGTCTCAAAGGAAACGATGTAATCAAACAAAGATTGATATTTCAAATCTAATATATTTGTATGAACAAATTCAACATTCTGTACGTTTTTATAACGAATTTTTATCTGGTTTATAACTTTTTCGTTAATATCTGCGCCAATTACTTGAGCAGACTTTTCCGCCAACATTACGCTGCCATAACCTGTTCCACACGCAAAATCTCCAACTATTTTTCCGGGCGAAATGATAGATTTAGCATACTCATACCGGCGATAATGATTTTTTTGATTCATCACTAATTTATCAAACTGAATATTTTTTTTGTAAAATATGTCAACACGTTCTCCTTGGTCGCCTAAGTCATTTTTGCCAAGGTAAAAGGGATTTTCCATTAGCAAAAAATTATTATTTGCAGATATGCTCAAATTCTCCCCGGAACTCTCAAGCTCGGCAATAGATTCTTCTAATATCAGCTTATCAAAGTTGATAAAGTCTCTGACTAAGAGTAAAAATCTTCCACCAGATGCCTTCGCCCCAGTGTCAAATAGCTGCTTTTCTGTTAACAGTCCATTTACATTCAAAACCTTCAGAGTTGGCAGCAATGCTTTTAACCGTCGCTCGTTAATATCCAATTGGTGATCATTGATGAGCACAAACTCATAATCTCGGGATAGGTTCATTTTGCACAACTTGCTCAGATAAGCATAGATCTCGGCAGAATCCTTGCCTCCAGCTAAGATAATCGAGCAACGTGTCGCCGCTCTGAGTTGTGTATCCGTGCTGATCATCGATACTATTTGCAATTAAATATTATTACGATAAGTTGCTACGGTCTTCTTGCCTTTGCGGATACGGCTCAGCGATTGTTCTGTCTGGTCTTTTTCAGCAGTAATGGCAAGACATAAATCGTTGTAGAGCTTTTGAATTCGCTTACGCCGGGCCTCAAAATCAGGTTGATTCAAAAAACCCATCTGAGCAATTTTCCGGACAAGAACATCAGCTTGTCTGCTCATCGATTCAACACTACCAATGCAACCGTTGCGAGCTGATGCTATTTGCTTTTTAAGCAGTTCCTGCAAATCATCCAGAAGATTTGCCTGATCAGAGGAAACAATTTCAGTATTATCCTTTTTCATTAGGCTTGATTTCCTGCTCGTTCACCTGCGCCAGATTATGTTCCACTTCCTCAAGTAGATTAGCAGCGTCCTTATTATTCGGGTCTAAAGCTAATAAATCTAAGAGCACTCCTTTAGCCTGTTCAAGTCGACCATCTTTCATGTATAGCGCTGCCAGAGAAAACATAACAGAGATGTCACTTTGATGCATTCTCAAGTAGACTTCCAGATAGTAAGTGACCTTGGCGAACGAACCCATCTTACAACTTGTTTGAAATAGACCTAAAAGTGCTGTTATGTTGTCGGTGTCGAGCTCGAGGGACTTCATATAAAGCTCAAAGGCCTTTTGGTAATCTTGCCTCTGTTGTGCCACCATTGCCAGGCCGGTGTATGCCTTGGCACAATCAGGAGCCAGCCGACAGGCAACCCTAAAAGCTATTTCAGCATCATCAAGCTGATCCTTCTGTAGAGCTGCGACTCCAAGCCCAATGTAAGGACCCGGCTCATCAGGCCCTATAGACGCAGCTTTTTCATAGCAACGTCGCGCTTGGGTATAGTTGCCAACAGAAGTGTAACAGTCACCGAGTTCCTGCAAGACCTCATAATGCTGGGTCTGATTATGCTGTTCAACATTGTTTTTTGAGGTTGTGTTCATAGCAATTATCTTTCCTTACATTTTAAAATGCCTACCTGCTGGGGATAGTTGACGACTTTGGAACCTGTAAAATAATCTAACTCATTAGTCAGCATTTGCTGCGCCTTTTCAAGTAACTGTATAGCACCGTAAAAGCTCTTCTTCTCTCGGCAAACCTTAGCTTGCAATAAGAGCGTCTCTACCGTAGGACGCTGCTGGTTCACTTCGTAAATGAGTTTTGCGGCGCGGGCATGGTCACCAGCCTTAAAGATAGCCTTTGCAGCCAAGATTCTCATCCACAACTCATTCTTATGGTGCTCGGCGATATACTCGAACATCCTGCCTGCTTGTTTGAAGTTTCCATCGTTCTGTAACGAGATCGCTTCTTGAAGCAAACAGTCAAACTCAAAAGGTAGCTCCTGATGATTTGGTTTTCTAAATACAATACCAGATGCCTGCATAGATTGCTTTACAGGCAATCCGGGAAAAGCTCTGCGGGCACCAAGCAGGTCTGTTTTTCCAACAACTGCTGCCCAGGCTGTATCCGTCGCGCCCTCTAACTCAAAAGCTGTGTCCCGAACTGGCTTCGGGACTGAATTGTTCATCAAAGCATACAGCGAGTTTTCCACCCACATATCTTCTATTGGAAAACTATTTGGCACGACAGTGATATATTCGCCGTCGGCACTGTGTAAAGCTGCATCTACTCGCTCAGCCTGAGAAGAGAAGGGCGCTACAGGCACACGGACTACGTTGGGCATATCAGTATTTAGCCGGGAAAAATCAGATTGGGCAAATGGCAGATACAGCTTGTAAGGATAGAATGTGTAACGCCAAATAGAACCGATGGTTTTACCAGCTTGCTTGTCGAGCTTATCAGCAGTGAAAATGATCGACATGTCTTTAATCTTTGGCCAAGGTTTTGCAGGTCGTGTTGTTCGTATCTCAAGAACATTCCTCAGGTATTCGCTTTTATCTTTGCGTCTCTGGACGGATATTCTGTCACAATCATCACAAGGGCTATAAAACTCACCAGTAACTTTGGGTACGTGATGAAAATCGGAGAAAAAAACGAGCCGACGTGTCATATCCCAATCAATCAGGATATTTAGCTTTTCATTATAATAGCCGGTTTTTTCAATCAAGTCTCGGCGGTGCATCAGGCACACGTGCAGGACGTGATTGAAGTGTAGCATGAAGAAACGGTCGAAATCCCGGCTTATCTCAACCACTTTACTTAACACCTGCCGCTTACCATCCGGCAGCACCCTACAGTAAGACTTATACAAATCAGTGTATGCAACCTGGCAATCTGTCTCATTCTCCAGAGCATTTACCAGTGACTCTATATGATTAGGGTAATACAAGTCGTCATCATCAAGGTAGGCAACGTACTTGCCGTTGGCTATGCCCAAAGCCTCGTTTAGAGAAAATGCTTTGCCGTGGTTTTCTTTTCTGTTAATAAATATCAGCCGGGGGTCGTTAAAAGATTCGATTAGATCGCTTACGTCTGTGCCGCCGTCATTGACGACGACGACCTCAAGATTTTTGTAACTTTGTCGCAAAACACTGGCAATAGCTATAGAAAGATATTGAGGTCGATTAAATGTCGGAATTAGTACGCTGACAAGCGGGTCAGCTTTTATTCTGCTTTGCTCTCGCAGTTTATACAATCCGGAATCAGTTCTTCCGCTTTTGACCATTTCAACCGTATTTGACATTATTCAAAAAAGTGTCACGAAACTTTATTATCATCAAACTCTAAAGAACGGAACTCGTTAGGTAATGTTGCTTTTCCATCTGGCCTGTCTTCTAACCCGATATTAGCTGGACTTTTAGGCTGCTGAATGTCTATTTCGCGTTCGAGCTGGATAAATATGGCATTGATTTCTTCTAACTGATTTTTCAATGGATACCTTTGCTCGACGAATCTACGATAGCTCTGGGGCTCATATCTGTCCGCAAGTACCCGCTCACAGAACTGCTCAGAGATATCGAACAGTAAATCAGATGGAAACATTTCAATAGCGCCTGGAAAATTGTGGATGACCGGCTTCAGGCCACAGGCCATGCCTTGCAATAATCCCACATCTTGACTTTGACCAATACCGGCTGAAACAACGAAGTGTTTATCCTGCAGCCAGCAATTTACATCCTCTTGCCAGCCATCAAAAAGCACAACATCTGACAGTTCGAGCGCCTGTATTATGTGCATTATATACCGCTGAAGCATCTGGTTCTGAAAAGCTCCTGCGAAGAAAAGCCTGTATTCCGGATCGATGTAGTGTAGCTTCTGCATGCACTGCAGCAGAAACATGGGATTTTCCTGCATATTCAAATGACCAA